>JAZROS010000194.1:0-2565 GCA_045648825.1 Clostridia bacterium
TTTCTTTCTCTTGCAATTTTAGGGTCAAGCTGCCTTAGTGAGCCTGCAGCAGCATTTCTGGGATTTGCAAACAACGCTTCTCCATTTTCTTCTCTTTGGTTATTTAATTCAATAAAACTGCTGCGAGGCATATACACCTCACCTCTAACCTCAATAAACTCAATAGGCTCACTAAGTTTTAGAGGTATAGAGCCTATAGTTTTTAAATTTTCGCTCACATCTTCTCCGACAGTGCCGTCTCCGCGTGTTGAGCCTCTTACAAATTCACCGTTTCTGTATTCTAAAGAGACAGAAAGTCCGTCAATTTTGTGTTCAACAACATAGGTGCAATCGGAAACCGACTTAACCCTTTTATCAAACTCTTTAAGCTCATCAAAGCTAAACGCATCCTGTAAGCTTTCCATTTTAACATTATGAACAACCTGCTTAAAGCCTTCAACAGGAGCACCGCCGACACGGACAGTCGGAGATAACGGAGAATAAAACTCAGGATTTTCTGCTTCTAATATCTCCAGTTCTCTTAACATTCTGTCATATTCAAAATCTGATATTTCGGGAGCATCATCAACATAGTACTTTCTGCTGTGATATTCCAAATCTTCTCTTAAAGAGATAATTTTAGCTTTAATATCGCTTTTGTTCATAATATTATCCTTTCGATGGAATATAGTAATTTGGTACATCTCCAATAAGAATTCTTTCACATATAGGTAATGAGCAGTTAATTTCTCTGCTATCGCTCATAAATGCAGATACAACTGACGAAGAAACTTTAACATCAAGAGTTGCTCTGTATTTGGTCTGGTTTATCCCTGCTGATAAAAATTCATCTTTTATATCAACAGAAGATATAGAACCAAAATATATTTTAACCGGAATATGAACACCTAATCCCTGAAGTGCAGGATAGCCTAAAAGACTTCCAAGTGTAATATGTATTTGTGCATTATGCGTTTTTGAAAGCTTATCTGACAGATTAACAGAAAAAGCAGTTCTTATTTGATTCATTAGAGCAGTATCCATATCTACAACCAATACCTTCCCTAAGGATGTTTGGTCGTTGTTAAACAGAGAAAATTCCGTTAATACATCTTGGGACACTTCATCAATACAAGCTCTTACAACTTGAGTGGCGGCATCTGCAGCTCTTTCTTTAAATATCGGTTCTGCTCGTATGACAAAGAAGATAAATAACAGTATAGATATAGCAATCAATACTAATAATACTGTAAATTTTACGTATGGAAATTGTCGTTTTAAGCCTAAACGCATATTACCGCCTCCTCATAGCAAATTATGCTAGAGGAAAAAAATATGTGAAAGCCCTCAAACCCATTATGCGATTTGAGGGCGTATAATAATTACAGTCTTTTTTCTTTAATTTCTTCAAGTGCAGATTCTATAAAGCTCTCTATTGTCATACTTCCAATGTCGCCTTCCTTGCGTGAACGTACAGATATTACATTATTCTCAATATCCTTATCACCAACAAGTATCATATATGGTACCTTTTCAAGCTGTGCTTCGCGGATTTTATAACCAATCTTTTCTGAACGGTCATCAATCTCAACGCGAATAATACCTGATGCTTCAAGCTTTTTCTTAACATCATATACATAGTCAAGATGTCTGTCCGCAATCGGTAAAAGCTTAATCTGTACCGGTGCAAGCCAGAGTGGGAATGCGCCTGCATATTTTTCTATAAGAAGTGCTAAAGTACGCTCATAGCAACCGATGGATGTTCTGTGAATAATATACGGGTTCTTTTTAGTACCGTCTTTGTCAACATATTCCATACCGAATTTCTCAGCAAGCATCTGGTCAATCTGAAGGGTAATAAGTGTATCTTCCTTGCCGTGTACATTCTTGATCTGAATATCAAGCTTAGGACCATAGAATGCTGCCTCTCCGACACCGACTACATACGGAATTTCAAGCTTGTCGAGAATATCCTTCATCATATCCTGAGCCTCTGCCCACTGTTCATCAGTACCTATATACTTTTCTCTGTCATCGGGATCCCACTGAGAGAAGCGGTAGGATACATCTTCATATAGGCCAAGAGTTTTAAGCATATAAATAGCAAGCTCAAGACAGCCTTTAAACTCATCAGCAAGCTGTTCTGGAGTACACATAAGATGACCTTCCGAGATAGTAAACTGTCTTACTCTGATAAGACCGTGCATTTCACCTGATGCTTCATTTCTGAAAAGTGTTGATGTTTCGGCTAATCACATCGGCAAATCACGGTATCAGCGACCACGGTTTAAATATGCCTGGTACTGGAACGGACAGGTCATTGGTCTTAGAGCAAATACCTCTTTATCGCTCTCGGGGTCGCCAAGAACGAACATACCATCTCTGTAATGGTCCCAATGTCCTGATATTTTATATAGGTCGCTTTTGGCCATAAGCGGTGTTTTAGTAAGCAGCCAGCCTCTCTTTTGTTCTTCATCCTCAACAAATCTTTGAAGCATCTGTACAACTCTTGCACCCTTAGGCAAAAGGATTGGCAAGCCCTGACCGATAACATCTGAAGTTGTAAACAGTTCAAGCTCACGTCCC
>JAZROS010000195.1:0-5199 GCA_045648825.1 Clostridia bacterium
TGCACGTCTGGCATTCTTAAATGTAAGCGTTCCGCCAAATGCGATATAAAAACCAAGGTCGAGCACATCTCTTGCCATATCACAGCTGCCCGAAAAGCAATGCAACACTCCGCCAACATCTCTTGCGCCGCTGTTTTGCATAATCTCAACAGTATCCTGATGTGCATCTCTGTCGTGGACTATGATAGGCAGATTTACTTCCTTTGCAAGCTCTATCTGTCTTGCAAACCAATGCTTTTGCAAATCACGGGGAACATCGTCATAGTAATAGTCAAGCCCTATTTCCCCTATTGCTTTAATCTTATTATGTTCACTTTCACTTTTGAGTCTATCCATATCTGTTTCGGAAAGCTCCGCACAATCAGAGGGGTGAACACCAACTGCCCCATACATAAAGTCATAGCGGTTACACATTTCCAAAATCCTGTCAATATCACTCATTGCGGCGCAGGCATTCATTATTAAACCAACATTATTATCGGGCATTTTATCAAGCACATCAAACCTGTCCAAGTCAAATCTTGAATCATCATAATGTGCGTGTGAATCAAAAAGCACAGCCAACCCTCCTTTAGTAGATAAACAAACGACTTAAATCATAATACAGCTCACCGCTTATAAGTCTTGTCGCAAAGACAACTATATTAAATATAACAAATGTTGCGAAAACTATTATAAAACCAAACGATATACCCGTCGGTGCGCAATAAGTTTGTACCAAGTCAGATTTTGGTACTCTGCCGTCGCATTTTTTCAAATAAAACCATACAAGCACCGGAAACGCCACCACAGACAGCAGAATAAGTAAGGCACTAAATGGCAACGGCGTTTTAAACGTAAGTGAAATAAGCGAAAACAGATTGCTTGCCGCGTGAGCTGTCATTGATGCCAAAACTGAGCCTGTTGTTATTCTGATTGCACCCAATACAAGACCCACAAAGAAAAGAGGCAAAAATGCTTCTGCATCCATATGGAGCATCGCAAATCCGAGCGATGAATATACAAGCATTTTAGCAGTTCCGTAACGTTTGAAAAGATTAACAAGAATTCCGCGGCAAAGCATTTCTTCAAAAAACGGTGCCATTATGCACATCAAAAGAAAATTCTGCCAGAAATTCTCTATACCGCTTGGAAAGCTGTATTCGCGTCCCCCAAGCAATAGTGTCAAAAGAGTCTGTACAGGTAAGGTCAAGTAATTTATAAAATACTGTCCGGTAACCGGCAGCAAAATTATAAACGGCAAAGCCTTCAGGGGAAAACCCTTTAGTCCTATATTTTCAATTACACGTCCGTCGCTCTGCTCCAGATTCATAAAGGAAAGACCGACAAAAATAGGTATTATCAATGTAATCTCACCAAAAAGCATATATATAAAATTGTACTTATCAGAGGAGGCGAATGCAAATGGCAGTTCGGTTGCCAGCATTACACCAAGGGTAATCAGAAGCAGCCACCAACCATTCTGAAACCCACGTCCCTTATTCATACAATCACCTCTTTTTCAGTTACAATTATATCCATAGGAATATCGGTCGGCTCTTTTATAAGCTTATCCGACTCCTGCACCGAAAATGCTATCCCCATTTTAACTGCATTTATTTTCAGCAAAAAGCGATCATAGTAACCGCCGCCATAGCCAAGCCGTGTTTTTTCTCTGTCAAAAGCAACCATCGGCACAATCACCAAATCGAGTAAATCTGCAGATACGCTATCGCCCGTCGGCTCTTTTATTCCGTATGCACCAGTTTTAAGCTCACTTAAATCCTTTACATTGCATACGTCCATCTCTCTTTTTTCGGGAATACATCTGGGAAGATAGAGCTTTTTCCCGTCTTGAATTATTCTGTTCATAAGATTAAAGGTATCAACCTCACTGTTATATGACGCATAGCAAAGAATATGCTTTGCCTTTTTATACTCATCAAGAGCAACAAGCCTTTCAAAAATTATGTTGCTTATTCTCTCATCAAAGCTGTCTTTTCTAATTTTTATAAACTGTTTTCTCAGTTCCTTTTTCAATACTGCATTACACCTCTTAGTTCGTCTGCCTTTGCCTTACCCAAAAGCAGCTCAACCATCTTAAATCCAAATTCTGCCGCAGCGCCTGCTCCCTTTCCTGTTATAAACTGTCCGTCTAAAACCACCTTTTCGCCTATAACTTCTGCTCCATAAAGATACTTTTCAAAGCCGGGGAAACAGGTTGCTTTCCTGCCGTCTAAAAGTCCTTTCTTTCCAATAATGGACGGTGCTGCACAAATAGCCGAAATATACACACCTTTTAAATAGGCTGTGTTTATGAGACCGTGTACGTCATTTGATGCGTCAAGTTTTTCGTGTCCCGGACCGCCCGGAAGCATTAAAAGCTCCATATTTTCTGCATCAACCTCGTCAATCATAATATCCGCTTCAACCTTTATGTTGTGCGAGCCTTGTACCATCTTATCATAAACTCCAACTGTTTTAACCTCAAGACCCGCACGGCGCATGATATCAACCGGCTCCAATGCCTCAATTTCCTCGAAGCCGTCAACCAGAAGTACATATATCATAGCATTTGTTCCTTTCTTATTTTAAAATTCCCAATTTAACAGCAGCTTTCAAAACACCCATAACCGTCTTTGCATCTGCAAGCTCGTTATTCATAATTTTCTCTATCACATCACGAATGGGCAGCTTATAAACATTTAAAAACTCGTCATCGTCAAGATTCTGGCTCGTCTTTGTAAGCTCTGTTGCAAGGAAAATTCGGATAATCTCGTTGGTATAGCCTACCGACGGATAACATTCCCCCAGATATACAAAGTTCTTTGCAGTATATCCCGTTTCCTCCTCAAGCTCACGTCTGCCGCAGACTTCTATATCCTCATTTTTGTCAAGCTTTCCCGCCGGAATTTCCAAAAGATTTCTTTCATATGGCTTTCTGTACTGCTCTACCATCAAGATGTTTTCGTCATCGTCAACGGCTACCACCGAAACTCCGCCCGGATGCTCAACAAGCTCTCTTTCACCAGTTTCACCATTTGGAAGCTCTACTTTATCTATCTTGAATTTCAGTATTCTTCCGTCATAAATGATTTCTGATGCTATTGTTTTTTCTGTAAAATCCATTGATTATTATTCCTCTCAAAAATGCAATAATCGCACAGCAGAGTAGAAAACCCCTCCGCTGTGCGTAGTTAGTCTTTATTATTTAAGGCTATCATATACTGATGTAGCATTTATATCAACTATACCTGACTTCTCAAGTACAGTTTCAGCCTTTTGGGCATCATCTGCCTTAAATACCATCAAAGCACCGCTTTCGCCCTTACCGACAAAGGCATAAAGATACTCAATATTTACTCCGTTATTGGAAAGAACATCAAGTATTGCGCCAAGTCCGCCGGGAGTATCACTCATTTCAACCGCAATAACATCTGTTTCCTTAACGGCAATACCGCTCTCGCCAAGAACTTTCTCAGCTTTTTTGGTATCTGTTACTATAAGTCTTAAAATTCCAAACTCTGCCGTATCAGCAACATATGCAGAACGGATATTTATTTTGCTGTCGGAAAGTATTTTTGTAATCTCAGAAATTCCTCCGACACCGTTTTCTACAAATACGGAAATCTGCTTTATAATCATACTAATCCTCCTTCAATCACTACAAGCTACAAAAAGTAGTAATATGCACCGCTTATTTTCGCGTTTTATTAGTGGAGTTTGCGATTGTCTATTACTCTCTTAGCTTTTCCTTCACTTCTTACGATAGTCTTCGGGTTTACAAGGTGTACCTTAGCACCAATACCGAGAGTTGAACGGAGCTGTTCTACAATCTTAACCTCAATAGCTTTAACCGACTTAACATCGTCAGATAGCATCTTCTCGCTCATTTCAACATTAACATCAAGTGTGTCGGTATTGTTTACTCTGTCAACTATAATCTGATAGTTAGGTGTAATCTCATCACCACTTATCTTAAGGAGTACCTCCTCAATCTGAGACGGGAATACATTTACACCACGGATAATAAGCATATCGTCCGTTCTGCCTGCAGGCTTCATCATACGTACAAAGGTTCTTCCGCACTCACACTTCTCGTAGTTAAGCATACACAAATCCCTTGTTCTGTATCTTATCATAGGCATACCCTCTTTGGTGATTGTCGTAAACACAAGCTCACCAAACGAGCCTTCAGGCAGCACCTCGCCTGTATCGGGGTCAATAATTTCAGGAATAAACATATCCTCATTAACGTGCATACCGTGTTGCTTATCACACTCATATGCAACACCGGGACCCATAACCTCTGTAAGACCATAAACATCAAGTGCAGTAAGACCTAAAGACTCCTGTATCGCCATTCTCATATCCTCTGTCCACGGCTCTGCACCAAATATTCCGGCTTTCAGCTTTAACTGGTCCTTAACGCCCATTTCATTTATTGTTTCGCCCAAAAACATTGCATATGACGGTGTACAGCAAAGATGTGTTGCACCAAGCTCTATCATAAATCTTACCTGTCGTTCTGTGTTACCGGATGATATAGGAATAACAGTTGCACCTATTCTTTCTGCACCGCCGTGTGCTCCAAGACCGCCGGTAAATAGTCCATAGCCGTAGGCTACCTGAATAACAGAATTTTCGTCAGCGCCTGCAGCTGCAAACTGACGTGCCATTGCATCTGCCCACATATCGAGGTCGCCTCTTGTGTAACCCGCAACAATCTGTCTGCCTGTTGTACCGCTTGATGCGTGTATTCTTACAATATCCTTCATCGGTGCCGCAAAGAGTTCATACGGGTAATAATCTCTCAAATCCTGCTTTGTAGTAAACGGCAGCTTTGCCAAATCATCAAGTGATTTCACATCATCAGGAGTAAGTCCCTTTTCGTTCATTCTTTCACGGAAAACAGCTACATTATCATAGCATCTTTTAACAGTTGCCTGAAGTCTTTCAAGCTGAAGTTTTTTAAGCTGCTGTCTGGCCATACATTCCATTTCCGGTTGGAAAATGCCCATCTTTTATCACTCCTTACATATTATATCCCAAATCAAATGCCTTTAAGTTTACATCGAGAAACTTGGGCGGAACAGTTGTTTTAATAGTTTCTACCCACTTTTCATAGGGTATATCGGTGCTCTTTGCCATAACACCGATTAAAACAACATTAACTGCCTTAAAGTTGCCTGCCTCTTCCGCAAGAGAAAGTGCATCAAC
>JAZROS010000196.1:0-2342 GCA_045648825.1 Clostridia bacterium
CCTAAAGCACGAACAATAATTGCAGCCATCTGTGCTCTGGAAATGTTTGCATCAGGTGAAATTGTGGTATCACTTGTGCCGTAAATCAGTCCATTCTTTACTGCATTCTCAATAGCAGTTGTACGCCAATCATCAGGCATATCAACAAAATTTCCCGCAGCGAAAGCACCTGTAGATATTGAAATAGCAACAGCACCAGCTATAAATCCAGATACAATCTTTTTAATTATAGTATTCATCGGAATCCTTCCTTTCTTTATAACTACCTATGTAGTTATCTTTTGTATATTTATTATATCATATAAATTTGACAAAGTCTATAATAATTTCAAAATTTCGAAAAAAAGGCACAGCTTTTACTGTGCCTAATAAGTAATTTATGCTTGTCCGATTTTCTCCATAAGCTTTTTAATTCTTGTAACAGGAACAAGAAGATTGCTTATTGTATCATCGTGATTTAATGTATCCACGAGAAGTGATATATACTTTGTCATATCTACCTCACAGTACCACTTTCTTTCAAGAAGTTCAGGTGTTCTGTAAACAAGGTTAGTGGTAAACACCTTATCAAGCTCGCCGTTTTCAAACGCTTTATCAAATTCAGCAAGACCGTTTACAAAAAGACCAAATGCAGTAAATACAAAAATTCTCTTAGCACCCTGCGCCTTAAGTTTTCTTGCAATATCCAGAACTGATTCACCGCTTGAAATCATATCATCAACAATCATAACATCTTTGCCGGTAACATCACGACCAAGATATTCATGTGCCTCAATCGGATTTTTACCATCAATAATTACAGAATAATTTCTGCGCTTATAGTACATTCCGAGGTCAAGACCGAGAACAGATGAGTAGTACATACAACGGTTCATACCACCCTCATCAGGAGATATAACTATTGTTGATTCTTTATCAAATTTTATATCAGGAACAGCTCTTGTTAGTGCCTTTATCATTTGATATGTTGTTTGAACATCATCGAAACCGGAAACGGGGATTGCATTTTGTACTCTTGCGTCATGTGCATCAAATGTAAGGATATTAGAAACTCCCATATGCACAAGCTCCTGCAGCGCAACAGCACAATCCAGAGATTCTCTGGCAGTTTTACGATGCTGTCTTCCCTCATAAAGCATTGGCATAATAACTGTTATTCTTCGAGCTTTGCCGCTAATAGCTGCAATAATTCTCTTAAGATCCTGATAATGGTCATCAGGGCTCATACGTGTTTCTGAACCATACATCTTATATGTAACACCATAATTAAAGACATCACAGATAATATATACATCATGACCTCTAACAGTTTCGTTAATTACGCACTTAGCCTCACCTGTACCAAAACGCGGACATTTAATGTGTGTAACGTATGTATCAACATCCTCATAGTCCTTACGGAACTGCTTTAAGTACCAATCAATCTTGCTTGTAATCTCCTCACAGCCTCTCATACTGATGATACTGAGCTTACCGTAAATTGGGTTTGCAGCTTCACAATGTTGTTCCATATGCTCCTCCTAAACACTATTTATATTTTCCTTATATAATATTATCATATAACCTTTCATATTTCAAGAGAATTTGACATAGTTTTATCTTTTTGTAAATCTAAACAAAAAAGACGAAAATTTATATGTATTTTTTTGTTATACCTGTTTTTACAAGTGTATCAATAACTATTTCCGTGAATATCATCTGAATGGGAAAGGTTATAAGATTTTTGATAATCCTTGATGCAAGATATATTAAGAAAGCCTTTTGATATAAAATCGCAAGCCAGAGCGTATTTAATACAGTATAAATTAAAAGTGTTACTATTAACGAAGATATAATAACCCTTAATCTCAGTTGGTTTCGATTTATACCATACAAGAATATACCGTAAATTAAACCGGTAAGTGCAGCAGATATGGTAAATCCGGGAAAGAACTGTCCTGACGGGAAGGCAAGAAAACCAAGTATATCACCTATTGTGCCGACAAGCATCGCGACAACCGGTCCTGCAAGATACGCCGATATTACTATCGGCAAAAATGTAATAGACACCCTCGATTCAACCGCAATAGGAATTTTCACCATATAAAGCACAACATAGACTGCAATCATCATTGCTGCTGTAGTAAGCATTATCGGCTTTTTGAGCTCGTTAGCTGATTTTTTGAACATAAAAAACACCTCCGGAAAATATAGCTACTAAAAAGGAGGTGTTTGATGCCTCAATTTTGGCAGCGGGATGCGACAGGCTGCACCGCAAGGCAGATATAATCTCTGCTTTTCGTTTGTGCGACAACTCCCCGTTCGCACAACACTTAACGCGCAACCGCCTACTCTGCATTTAT
>JAZROS010000197.1:0-1799 GCA_045648825.1 Clostridia bacterium
TGCAAGTTTCATCCTCAAGAAGTTTATAAAATACCGATAAGTTCATTTGTAATCCACCTTTTTACATTTATCTTTGATATTATATCACTTGAAGGTGCGTTTTGCAACTAAATTTATTTGACACCAAATATATACAAATAATATTGACTAATTTTAGAAGCTGTGATAAAATGATATAATAAGTGTGTAGTATGTTCAATTATAAGAAAGGCTGTTATTTTATAACAGAATGAGATAATGAAAAAAATATATAACGGACACAGCTTCCTTAGCGGATTACTATTGTGTATTGCTGTATTTGCGGGAGTTGGTCTCTACGATTTATATCTTCAGAATATCAAAATGTCTGCGGTGGAGCTTGGTCTTGCACTGCTCCTTTTGGTGTACGTTGTTATTGTACGTATAATGAGAAAAAGGGATATGGATGCATATATGTCAATGATTGTGGAAAACGGAGACAATGTTTCTCACAATGCGGTTACAATGCTTCCGATGCCGATGGTTGTTTTATCTGTTGACGGATATATTATGTGGTACAATGATATGTTTGTAGATATTGTCAAAGAGGAAACATTATATAATGTTCCTTTATATGAGCTTATAAGTGATATCAAATGGACAGAAATCCTTAAATCTGAAACTATCAAAACGGAATGTGTTTATGATGGACACGTATATGATTTAAACGGCAGAATTATCAGAAATGCAGACAATGCATCGGTGCTGTTGTATTTTAATGATAAAACAGAATTTGACGCACTTGAAACAAAGTATCAAGAGGAACGTACTGTTGTAGGTATTGTTGTAATTGACAATTATGATGATTTGTTCAGTAAGCTTGATGATGTTGAATCACAGCAGGCATCTGCTCTGATGAACAAGAGCATAGTCAGCTGGGTTGAGGAAACGGCAGGAATTATTAAAAGACTTGAAAGAGACAGGTATCTTGTATTATTTGAAAACAAGAACTTGCCTGAATGTATAAATAAAAAATTTGATGTTCTTGAAAAGGTAAGGCAGGTTGGTGAGGAAATTCATTTGCCTGCGTCGATAAGTATAGGTATTGGTATAGGCGAAAGACTTGCAGAAAGCGAAGAATTTGCCCGTGCTGCGCTTGATATGGCACAGGGCAGAGGTGGCGATCAGGCAGTTATAAAGGATGGGGCACAGTTTAGCTTCTACGGTGGTAAAACCAGAGAGTACGAAAAATCTACAAGGGTTAAGACCAGAACTTTTGCACACGCATTCAGAGATATTATCAAAAATTCTGATGCAGTATTCTTTATGGGACATTCAAATGCTGATTTTGACTGTTTTGGTGCATCTGTCGGTTTATCAAGGGCGTGCCGTGATTTGGGTAAGAGAGTGTATATAGTAGGAGACAGTTCGCAGGCAATCGAGCCGCTTTTAGCAGAGATGCGAGAGCTGCCGGAATATAACGGTATGATGATTTCGGGTGAATATGCAACGGAGATTATTACATCCGAGTCGCTGTTGGTTGTAGTTGATACACATAGACCCTCTATGCTGCCGGCAGAAAAACTGCTTTCGATGACCGATAAGATTGTTTTAATTGACCATCATAGGCGCAGTACTGAGTTTTTGCCGCATACTTCTCTTATGTACCACGAACCTTATGCTTCCTCTACCTGTGAGATGGCAACAGAAATTTTGCAGTATATTGATGACAAACGTACTATTTCACCCTTTGAAGCAAAGGCACTATATGTTGGAATACTTCTTGATACCAAAAACTTTATGGTAAAAACGGGAGTCCGCACTTTTGAAGCGGCATCATT
>JAZROS010000198.1:0-4615 GCA_045648825.1 Clostridia bacterium
AGCTCATACAGCAGACTCATTGAGGCGGATAGTGTGGAGTCGGTTGTTGATGTTATAAAATCTGAATTTAACGATGCTGCCACCTCAACGCTTGGCAACTTTGAGCGTTGGTGTGATAACAAGCGTGTTTCATATGTTAAGGGCGCAAAGGCGGAAAGCTTTGGCTTTAGGCCGATTATGGCATTTTTAATCGGTAAAAGCTTCGAGGTACAGGCAGTGCGCATAATCCTTTCCTGCAAGGAAAATGGTGTAGGTGAGGAAGTAATTCGGGAAAGGCTGCGTGATATGTATGTATAAAATCGGTGTGATTGGCGATTACGACAGTATATGCGGCTTTGCAGCACTCGGACTTGATACATTTCCTGTTGAGGATATACAATCTGCAAGGGATATGCTTGTACGGCTTGCAGAGGGCGGTTACGGTATAATTTATGTAACCGAGCAGTATTTAAGTCAAATGCAGGAGGAACAGGATTTATACCGAGAAAAGCAAATTCCTGCAATAGTTGCTATTCCGAGCGTAAGGGATAATCTGGGTATGGGCAGAGCAACACTTAAGCGTTATGTAGAACAGGCGGTTGGCTCTGATATCATATTCAATGAAGAATAATTTGAAAGGAAAATTACGATGGCTGATAAAAGCGGAATAATCAAAAAGGTATCCGGCCCGCTTGTTATTGCGAGCGGTATGCGCGATGCAAATATGTACGATGTTGTCCGTGTAAGTAAGCTCGGTCTTGTTGGCGAGATTATCGAAATGCACGGCGAAGACGCATCAATTCAGGTTTACGAAGAAACCTCGGGTATGGGTCCCGGTGAAGAGGTAATATCTACAGGCGCTCCTCTTTCGGTAGAGCTTGGCCCCGGTCTTATAAAAAGTATTTATGACGGTATTCAAAGACCTCTTGATGCTATTATGGAAAAGGCGGGCACTAACTTGGAACGTGGTGTCGATGTTCCTGCACTTAGCAGGGAGAAAAAGTGGGACTTTGTAGCTACTGCTAAACTTGGCAGAGTTGAGGGCGGCGACGTTTTGGGTACCGTTCAGGAAACTGACGTTGTATCACATAAAATAATGGTACCTCCCAACGTCAGCGGCGAGCTTATTGAGCTTAACAGCGGCAGCTATACCGTAGATGAGGTTATAGGTAAGATTAAGACCGACAAGGGCGATATATATGAAGTTAAGCTTATACAGAAATGGCCTGTCCGTGTAGGCAGACCGTACAAAGAAAAGCTTTCGCCTGATGTTCCGCTCGTTACAGGACAGAGAGTAATAGACACACTTTTCCCGATTGCAAAGGGCGGTGTCGGCACAGTTCCGGGCCCCTTCGGCAGCGGTAAAACGGTGGTACAGCATCAGCTTGCTAAATGGGCAGATGCGGACATAGTAGTTTATATCGGCTGTGGCGAGCGCGGTAACGAGATGACCGACGTTCTTAATGAGTTCCCCGAGATTAAGGACCCGAGAACAGGCAAGACTCTTATGGAGAGAACCGTTCTTATCGCCAATACCTCAGATATGCCGGTTGCGGCTCGTGAGGCAAGTATTTATACAGGTATCACTATTGCAGAATATTTTCGTGATATGGGATATTCGGTAGTTCTTCTTGCAGACTCCACATCACGTTGGGCAGAGGCTCTTCGTGAAATGAGCGGTCGATTGGAGGAAATGCCAGGTGAAGAAGGATATCCTGCATATCTTGCAAGCCGCTTAGCAGGCTTTTACGAAAGAGCGGGACGTGTCGTTTCCAAGGGAGCAGACGGCAGAGTGGGTGCACTTAGCATAGTAGGTGCAGTATCGCCTCAGGGTGGAGATATATCCGAGCCTGTATCTCAGGCAACACTTAGAATTGTTAAGGTGTTCTGGGGGCTTGATTCTTCGCTTGCATACCGCAGACACTTCCCGGCAATTAACTGGCTAAAGAGCTATTCGCTTTACCTTGATATGATGGAAAAGTGGTATTCTGACAACGTATCACCCGACTGGATGCCGCAGAGAAATCGCATAATGGCGCTTTTGCAGGATGAGGCAGAGCTTGATGAAATTGTTAAGCTTGTAGGTATGGATGCACTAGTGGCATCGGACAGACTTAAGCTTGAGGTTGCAAGGTCAATCCGTGAGGACTATCTGCATCAGGACGCATTCCACGAGGTTGATACTTACGCATCACTTGAAAAACAGTGTGTTATGATGAGGCTCTTGCTTAAGTTCTATGATATGACAAATGCTGCACTAAAGGACGGTGCAAACATAAACAAGCTTGTTGCTATCCCTGCCCGTGAGAGAATAGGACGTATTAAGTATGTGGAAGAAAACAAGGTTTCGGCTGAATATGATGCAATTTTAGCCGAGCTTTCATCAGAAATAGACGCTATAAAGAGGGAGGAGAAATAATGCCTAAGGAATACAGAACCATACAGGAGGTAGCAGGCCCTCTTATGCTGATTAAAAATGTCAGTGGCGTTACCTACAACGAGCTTGGCGAGATTGAACTTGCGAGCGGCGAACGCCGTCGTTGCAAGGTTTTGGAAGTAAACGGCAGTGATGCACTTGTACAGCTTTTTGAAAGCAGTGCAGGTATCAATTTGTCAGACTCTAAAGTTAGATTTTTAGGACACGGAATAGAGCTTGGCGTGTCTGAGGCAATGCTCGGCAGAGTATTTGACGGACTCGGTCATCCCAAAGACGGCAAGAGCGAAATTATACCTGAAAAGCGTGCCGACATCAACGGCGTGCCTATGAATCCTGCTGCAAGAAACTACCCCGAGGAATTTATCCAGACGGGAGTAAGTGCGATTGACGGACTTAATACTCTTGTAAGAGGTCAGAAGCTCCCGATTTTCTCGGGTAGCGGTCTGCCGCACGCAAACCTTGCTGCACAGATTGCAAGACAGGCTAAGGTTCGTGGTACAAACGAGAAGTTTGCCGTTGTATTTGCGGCTATTGGTATCACATTTGAGGAGGCTAACTTCTTTATCGAAGATTTCAAAAAGACGGGTGCTATGGAGAGAACAGTTCTCTTTATAAACCTTGCAAATGACCCTGCAATCGAGCGTATCGCAACACCGCGTATGGCGCTGACTGCTGCAGAATATCTCGCATTTGAGTGCGATATGCACGTTTTGGTTATTATGACCGATATTACTAACTATGCCGATGCACTTCGTGAGGTTTCGGCTGCAAGAAAGGAAGTCCCAGGAAGACGTGGCTACCCCGGTTATATGTATACCGACCTTGCAACTCTTTATGAACGTGCAGGTAGACTAAAAGGTAAAGACGGATCAATCACTCTTATTCCTATCCTCACTATGCCTGAGGATGATAAGACACATCCTATTCCTGACCTTACAGGTTACATTACGGAGGGACAGATAATTCTCTCCCGTGAGCTTTACAGAAAGAATATTGCACCCCCGATTGATGTTCTTCCGAGCCTTTCAAGACTTAAGGATAAGGGTATCGGTAAGGGCAAGACAAGAGAAGACCACGCAAATACGATGAACCAGCTCTTTGCCGCATATGCACGAGGTAAAGAGGCTAAGGAATTGATGGTAATTCTCGGTGAGGCAGCACTTTCCGATGTTGATAAGCTTTATGCAAAGTTTGCTGACGAATTTGAAAAGCAGTATGTTTCTCAGGGTTATACCACAAACAGAACTATTGAGGAAACTCTTGAAATTGGTTGGAAGCTATTGTCAATTCTGCCGAGAAGCGAATTGAAAAGAATCAAAGACGAATATCTGGATCTCTATTATGGTAAGTAAAATGTACTGTAAGAAAGGAGAGAAGATATGGCACAGCTAAATGTAAATCCGACCAGAATGGAGCTTACAAGGCTTAAAAAGAGTCTTGCGGTAGCAGTTCGTGGCCATAAGCTCTTGAAGGATAAGAGAGACGAGCTTATGAGACAGTTTCTCGATATTGTACGTGAGGCAAAGGCTTTGCGCGAGAATACAGAGAAAAAGCTTAAGTCGGCAAACCAGAGCTTTGCTATAGCAGGCTCTGTTCTGCAAAGAGAGGTAATAAACTCTGCGCTGCTGCTTCCGAAACAAGAGGTTTCATTAGAGGTTGGAGAACGAAATATAATGAGTGTGGATATTCCTGTATTCAAAACGACCACCAGAGCTAAAGCTGAGGGGGATATGTTCTCCTACGGTTATGCTTATACGGGCGGAGATTTGGATGATGCAATTTCGGAATTGTCCGATGTATCAGAGGATATGCTAAAGCTTGCTGAACTTGAAAAGGCAGCAGGTATGCTTGCAGGTGAAATAGAACGCACAAGACGAAGAGTTAATGCGCTTGAATACGTTATGATACCCGATTATCAGGATACAATCAGGTATATCACTATGAAGCTTGATGAGTCGGAGAGGTCAAATACTACCAGACTTATGAAGATTAAGGATATGATGGTTGCAGAAAGAATTGAAGCAAGTAAGTAAAGTAATCGGACTAGAAAACCAAACAAAAAAAGCTACCTTATAACTAAGGTAGCTTTTTAAGTTAATAACTTATTTAATCATTGAAGCAACTTCATCAGCGAAGTTTTCTTCCTTCTTCTCAAGACCTTCGCCTGTTTCGAAACGAGCGAACTGCTTAATTGTGATG
>JAZROS010000199.1:0-2428 GCA_045648825.1 Clostridia bacterium
TATCGGTTATCGTTGCACGGTTTGAGGTGGGAGTGTTTTTGGTACTCTTTCTGGCGGCATTTTTGCCGACGGCGGCAGTTGCTGGGCTTGGTGTTATTACGGTAATCGGATTTGCTATATCACTTATGTCGGGCAGAATTAGAAATCTGAAGCCGACTGCTATCGCGCCGCTTCTTGCAATTTATGTTCTGCTTGGAATATTCTCAACTGCAACAAGCTTTAATATGCCTTCAAGTGCATTTGTTTTTGTTGTATATCTTGTATTTATTGCAACCTACGCAGTAATTGCAAATACACTTACAACAACGACAAAATGGCGTGCAGCAGTGGTAACATTTGCGCTTGGAGCACTTATGATTTCTCTTTTTGGCATAGTGCAGAACTTTACTATGGACGCAACTACTCAAAGCTGGGTAGATGCCGAAATGTTTGAGGATATTAAAATAAGGGTCTATGCTACCTTTGATAACCCCAATGTACTCGGACAGTATTTTATAATTACTATTCCGATTATTTTTTCGCTTTTTGTATTCTCAAAAAAACTTACACAAAAAGCAGCATGGCTGGGAGTATTTGCAGTAAGCTTTATTTGCCTTTTATACACATGGTCAAGAGGGGCGTGGGTAGGTGTTGTACTTGGAATAGGAGTGTTTTTGCTGATACGGGACAGACGGTGGATTGTGCTTCTTATTCTCGGAATACTTGCAATGCCATTTGTACTGCCTGAAAGCATAATGAACAGGCTGCTTAGTATAGGAAATACCGGTGATTCCTCAACCGCATACCGTGTTTCCGTGTGGATAGCATCTGCCAGAATGGCGCTTGACTACTGGATGTCAGGTGTCGGCTACGGCTCGGACGCATTTGCGGCAGTATATTCAAGCTATGCTTTAAACGGTGCGGGATACGCACTTCATTCGCATAACTTCTACATTCAGTTTATTGCCGATGTTGGTATAGGCGGACTTATTGCGTATATTCTGATTGTGCTTACTGCGTATCGTGAAATTTCAGCGGTTAAGAATAATCAAATGATTAAAACGGTCTCTTTCGCCCTTGCAGGAACACTTGCCGGCTATCTTTTCCAAGGTGTTGCGGAGAGCCTTTGGTATAATATGCGAATGTCTTTGATGTTCTGGATAGTTATGGCATTTATTATTAGCGGGGCAAGACTCGATAAGGAGGAAGGCGGAGTATGATAAAGGTAATGCAGGTTATGACCGACACTAATATCGGCGGTGCAGGAATATGGCTTTTGAACTTCCTTGAACACTATGACCGTGAAAAGCTTGATGTAACGGTTGTTATTCCTGTTAACAGTATGTTAAAGGACAGAGTTGAGGCTCTTGATGTAAAAATCATAGAAGCCGAAAATATCGCTGATAAATCCTTTTCAAAAGAAGGTATCAAAACCTTAAAGGAGATTATTGCAGAGGAAAAGCCTGATGTAATTCACACCCATGCAAGTCTTTCTGCAAGAATTGCGGCAAAGCTTTTGAATGTTCCTGTTATAAACACACGTCATTGCATAGAGCCTAAGAAAAACGGGCTGGTTAGAATGTTTTACCGAATTATTAACCGAGCCCTTAGCGACAGAGCGGTTGCAGTATCCAAGGCTGTATATAAAAACCTTGTTGATGACGGAATTCCTGCTGATAAGGTAAGTGTTATTTATAACGGTGTGCCGTCTCTTGAAATTCTTTCGGATACCGAGCGGGCAAGAGTAAGGGCTGAGCTTGGATTAGAGGGAAGTCTTGCAGTTGGTATTGTTGCAAGACTTGAGCCTGTTAAAAATCATATGCTGTTTTTAGAGGCTGCCGCAGCTGCATATGAAATAAACGATAAATTCCGCTTTGTAATTGTAGGTAGCGGCAGTATGGAGCAGAAGCTAAAGGCAGAGGTCAATAGATTAGGTCTTTCGGATGCGGTTATATTTACAGGCTACCTTAAGGACACTACTGAGGTTATGAATGCAATAGACATAAATGTACTTACATCCGACAGGGAAGCTCTAAGTATTTCACTCATAGAGGGAATGAGTGTCGGAAAACCGTGTATTACAACCGATGCAGGAGGAACTCGTGAAGTGGTTGAAAATGGAAAAAGCGGCATAGTTGTACCTGTCGGCGATGCGGTAAATTTGACTGCTGCGATATTAAGACTCGCCTCGGATCCTGAGCTTATGGCGGAGTACGGGAAAGAGGGAATTAAAATAGCAAACGAAAAATTCCTGCCTACTGAAATGTGTGATAAGCTTGTTGCTTTATACGAGGAAACGGCATCTTCAAGAAAGGGTGAATAAAAGTATGAAGAGATTTAATATAATAGATGTGATAGTGGTTGTTTTGATTGTTGCTGTAATTGCTGCAGTTGCTATGTTGAAATCGGGGAACACTTCAAATACGGAGCAAAGCACAAAAACAGTAGT
>JAZROS010000200.1:0-6384 GCA_045648825.1 Clostridia bacterium
AAACTTGGGCGGAACAGTTGTTTTAATAGTTTCTACCCACTTTTCATAGGGTATATCGGTGCTCTTTGCCATAACACCGATTAAAACAACATTAACTGCCTTAAAGTTGCCTGCCTCTTCCGCAAGAGAAAGTGCATCAACCTCTATTAAGTCAACCTCTTTTGAAATCTTTTCAAATATGTTTTCGGGATATTCTGCCGCTCCCGTAATTACGGGCATCGGGTTGATTTTCTGATTATTTGCAATCATTTTGCCGCCTTTTTTTAGATATGGCAAGGCTCTGTAAGCTTCTAATTGTTCAAAAGCAAGAATTATATCCGCCTCGCCCATATCAATAATCGGTGAGTATACCTTTTCTCCAAATTTTACATAGGTTACAACGCTACCGCCTCTCTGGCTCATTCCGTGAACCTCGGAAACCTTTACGTCATAGCCCTCGTTTATTACTGTATTACCGAGAATACGGCTTGCAAGGAGTGTACCCTGACCGCCGACTCCGACTATCATTATACTCTTTGTCATAAAATCAGTCCTCCTTTTCTATTGCACCAAACGGGCAAACATTTATACAAAGTCCGCAGCCGTTACACTGTGTTGTGTCTATTCTCACTCCGCCGTTTTCATCCTGAGATATAGCAGGACAGCCAAGGCGCATACATACCTTACATTTCTTACACTTATCGGTAATTTTACAATGACCTGTATACTTAACAGTCTTTAATAGTGCACAAGGTCTCTGAGCAATGATAACCGACGGCTCGTCAGCCTCAACCTCGGCTCTAACTACCGCCTCAAAGTTCTTCAAATCGAATGGGTCAGCAACGACTACCCTTTCAACACCTATCGACTTACAAAGAGTAATTAGATTAACCTGCTTAGTTTCTTCCTTTCGGATTGTATAGCCTGTTGTCGGGTTATCCTGATGACCTGTCATACCTGTAATTGAGTTGTCAAGTATAATTACAGTATTTGCACCTTTATTATACACGATATCCACAAGACCTGTAATACCCGAGTGCATAAAGGTGGAGTCGCCTATAACAGAAACAAGCTTCTTGTTAAACTCCGCTCCTCTTGCCTTTGCCATTCCGTGAGCTGCAGATACCGACGCACCCATACAGATTGTTGTATCAACACTTGCCAAAGGTGCAACCGCACCAAGTGTATAACAGCCAATATCGCCAGATACTACAAGACCAAGCTTTTTAAGTACATAGAAAGTGCCTCTGTGCGGACAGCCTGCACACATAACAGGCGGTCTTACGGGAATTTGCTCGGAAATTGCTGAACATTCAG
Source organism: Clostridia bacterium (assembly GCA_045648825.1). Lineage (GTDB taxonomy): Bacteria > Bacillota > Clostridia > UBA1381 > UBA1381 > HGM11525. The sequence continues at coordinate 1,297 of JAZROS010000200.1, forward strand.
GAGCGTCCTCATCAAGCACAACCTTCTTAATCATGTTTGGTGTATATTCGCCAAGGAGTGTAAACTTGTCCTTACCAATAACCTCAACACCCAATGCCTTACAGAAATTTTCGATAAACGGGTCAAGCTCTTCTATAACATATACTTTATCATACTTTGCCGCAAAATCCTTGATAAGCTTTTCAGGCAAGGGATAAACCATACCCAATTTCAAGTAATCAGCCTTATCACCAAGTGCTTCTCTTGCGTACATATATGCTATACCCGCTGTGATAACACCTATCTTTGCACCGTTATCCTCAATCTTGTTAAGCTCGGTAATATTTGCGTATTCAGAAAGTTTTCTCTGTCTTTCCTCTACCACAACGTGCTGTTTTTTAGCATTACCGGGCATCATTACATACTTGCCGATATTCTTTTCGTACGGCAAAAGCTCCTTTTCCTCACGCTCTTTAATCTCAACCATACTCTGCGAATGAGAAATTCTGGTAGAAAGTCTTAAAAATACCGGTGTATCATATTCTTCACTAAGCTCAAATGCTATTTTTGTAAATTCCTTACACTCCTCGGAGTCTGCCGGCTCAAGCATCATTATCTTTGCAGCCTCTGCATAGTGTCTTGAATCCTGCTCATTCTGTGATGAGTGCATTCCGGGGTCATCAGCAACGCAGAATACAAGTCCTGCATTTGTGCCTATGTAACTCATTGTAAAGACAGGGTCAGCCATAACATTAAGACCCACGTGCTTCATACAAGACATTGCCCTTGCACCGCCTATTGCAGCACCAATAGCAACCTCACCTGCAACCTTTTCGTTAGGTGCCCACTCGCAGTATATTTCGGGATAATTTGCCGCTACCTCCTCGGTAATCTCGGTACTCGGTGTACCGGGATATGAGGATACAACTCTTGCTCCCGCTTCATAAGCTCCGCGTGCAACTGCCGCATTTCCGAGCATCAGCTTTTTCATCGCATTTTTCTCCTTTTGTCTACAAATTTCGTTTCATTACATTATATATCAAATACTAGTAATTGTCAACGCAAAAAGCCCAAAACCGACTGGGTTTCGGGCTTTGCCAACCTTAGTTTTTAATTTGTGTGGCGACAACGCTTTCACCGCAGTAAATTTTTCTTAGTTTTGGTTTTTCTATCTTACCTGTCGGATTTCTGGGTACCTCGGCAAAGATAATCTTGTGTGGTCTTTTATATCTCGGCAAATCACGGCAGAAATCCTCAATATCCGTCTCACTGCACACTGCGCCCTCTTTAAGCTGAATTATAGCAGCTGCAATCTCGCCGAGTCTTTGGTCGGGAAGTCCTATAACCGCAACGTCATTTATTGCATCGTGCTTTCTTAAGAAATCCTCAATCTGCACCGGATAGAGATTTTCTCCGCCGGAAATAATAACATCTTTTTTGCGGTCAACAAGATAGATAAAGCCGTCCTTGTCGAGTTGTGCCATATCGCCCGTATAGAGCCAACCGTCCTTTAAAACCTCGTCTGTTGCCTTTTTATCGTTGTAGTAGCATTTCATAACGCCGGGACCTTTTACTATTAGCTCGCCGACCTCTTCCTTGGCTACCTCAATGCCGTTTTCGTCAACAATCTTTACCTCCCAGCCGTAACCGGGAACACCGATTGCTCCAACCTTATGTATATTCTCCACACCAAGATGCACACAGCCCGGTCCTATCGACTCGGACAAGCCGTAGTTAGTGTCATATTGATGGTCGGGGAAATACTGTTTCCAACGCTTGATAAGACTTGGCGGAACAGGCTGAGCACCAATATGCATCAATCTCCACTGTGAGAGCTTATACTTGTCAAGCTTGATATCTCCACGTTCTATCGCATCTAAAATATCCTGCGCCCAGGGCACTAAAAGCCATACTATCGTACATTCTTCTTCGGAAACCGCTCTTAAAATCCATTCCGGCTTAACACCCTTTAAAAGCACCGCCTTACCGCCTACCAAAAAACTTCCGAACCAGTGCATTTTTGCACCAGTGTGATATAAAGGCGGTATGCAAAGGAATGTGTCCTCCTTGGTTTGCGAATGGTGGTTCTGCTCAACCTTACAAGCGTGCATAAGGCTCATATGATTATGTAAAATTGCTTTCGGGAAGCCGGTTGTACCGCTCGAGAAATAGATTGCTGCATTATCCTCATCACTAAGCTTAATTTCAGGTGTAGCAGTAGAACAGTAGGTTACAAGCTTGTCGTAGCTTTCCGCAAAGGTAGGACAATCCTCACCAACATAAAACAGCTGTGATACGCCGTCTATCCTATCGCAAATTTCTTCTACTCTGCCTATAAATTCAGGTCCGAAAACAAGAGTGTTTGCCTCGGAAAGCTCTAAGCAATACTTAATCTCTGCAGAAGTATAGCGGTAGTTCATCGGAACGGCAAGAGCTCCTGTTTTAAGAGTGCCGAAATAAATCGGGAGCCATTCAAGGCAGTTCATAAGAAGAATTGCCACCTTATCTCCCTTTTTTATCCCGCGTGAAAGCAGAAAATTAGCAAATCGGTTCGCCTTCATATTGAACTCGCCCCATGTGATTTCATTACGGTAGGAATCACCTGCAGTTTCAATCAGAGAATATTCCTTCCAGGTGAGTCTCGGATTTTTAATCATACCGGGGTTAATTTCTACCAGACTGATATCATTTGTAAAATCCCTTGCGTTTCTCTCAAGTATTTCTGTAATAGGCATTTCAATTTATCCCTTTCAATTAGTTATTTTTCAAACACAGTTTCCAAGTGCTCACTGCTGAATTTTGGAGTAAATAGGCTTACAACAGGTGTTACAACGAGTGAAACAGCCATTGCAGCACATCCCATTTCAGGCGCCTTTGATGCCGCCATTTTAAATGCCGCATAAACACTCTCTGCAGCGTCCATATTCATACAGGTAAGAACTACTGTTGTTACTGCTACCGTCAAAAAACCTGCTATCATACCCAACCATGCGCCAGCCTTTGTAATCTTCTTTGAGTAGATGCCCCAGACATATGGTCCGATAAAGCAGCCTGAAACGATACCCCAGCTGAACGACATAATATTTACTATAATAGTTATATTGGTTGTTGCAAATATATATGACAATGCAACGAATACCAAGCATAGAATTCTTGTTACAAGCATCTGATTTTTCGGATTAAAATTCTTCTTAACCTCAGGGATAAGGTCAACACTTATAGCAGATGCTGATGAAAGCACTATTGATGATAGTGTCGACATTGATGCCGAGAGAAGAAGTATCAAAATTACCGCAAGGATAATTGTTGTAACTATGTTCGGGTCGCCGAGTGCTGTTAAAAGTGTCTGCGGAATTACCGCGTCAACACCGCCCTCAGGCATCTGATTGTTAAGTACAAGTCTTGAAAGCGAGCCTACAAAGTATGCACCGCAACCGATAATAAGAGCAAATACAGTAGAAATTACCTTTGCCTGTTTAACAGCTTTTATGTCTTTTATTGCGTAGTATTTGCTGACCATCTGCGGAAGTCCCCATGTACCGAACGATGTAAGGAGTATGTTCACGCAAAGGAACTTGAGGCTTGAGCCGCCGTACCAGCTTGTAAGCTGACCGCCTACCTCAGGGATAGCCGAAAGTCTTGGAATAATCTGCGAAAATCCGCCCACTGCATCGGTATTTACTATTGCTATTATCATTGCAAATACGCCGATAATCATAATAATACCCTGCACAAAATCTGTGTATGCTGTAGCAACGTAGCCGCCGAGAACAAGATAGAACGCAGTTAAAACAGCAATGATCAAGAGCCATACGTTATTGGGAACTCCTGGAAATATTGCCGAGAACATCGAGCTTAAGCCCTTATACACAGCCGCACTGTACGGAACCAAGAACACAAAGATGATAACTGCCGCAAAAATCTTAATTGCAGTAGAGTTATATCTCTTTTCAAAGAACTCGGGCATTGTTTTGGCAGCAAGTGTTGTAGTCATTACCTTGGTGCGCTTTGCCAAAAGCTGCCATGCCAGAAGGCAACCAAGAAGTGCATTTCCAATTCCAATCCATATACCGCCAAGGCCGATATTCCAGCCGTGCTGTCCTGCGTAGCCTACAAATACGACCGCCGAAAAATATGACGTACCATAAGCAAAAGCTGACACCCACGCACCAATATTACGACCGCCCAAAAGGAAGCCGTCAATCGTCTGCGTCTTGCGCCAGCTATAAATTCCAATACCAATCATTGCTAAAGCAAAGATAACCAATGCAATAATTGTAACTATTTGTGTTTGTAACATTTCCATTTTTTCTACCATCCTTCCATTTTACCTTTTTACCAATGTTACTGCTGTTCTACAAAGTCTCCGCTAACGTCGCGAAAACAAACTACCAGTTTATTTTACAACATTTTTATGAAAAAGTAAAGTGTTTTTTTGTTTTTTTGTAAAAAATATGTTTCCGAACAATTATCTTGTTGCAAAATATTTATAAACCGCATTTTCTGCCACACCCTCTGTATCGTATACGGTATATATTAGAAATCCGTTGGCAAGAACTATTCTTGCTTTGTCTATTCTGTTAAGCTCTTCCTCATTATCTTTAAACTCCGCCTTAAGCTCTTCGCTACGCATATTAAGTGCATCTATTGCCATTTGAGGTTCGTCGTACTCTTCACTGAATACCATAACTGCCAGCTCCTTTGCTGTGCCGTCCTCCGTCTTATATACTTTCAACTCCTTAACCCCTATTTCACCAAGCCCTTCATATGCTCCTTGGGGGTTTTCTATAATTTGTGCACCGGTATATTCCGGCAAAGACAGTATATGTTCACAAATCGAATCGATATCAGGTCTTCTCGCAAACTCGGTTGAAAATATAAAACACGAGCATAAAAACACCATAACAATCGACCATATAATTCCTCTTTTTATCATTTAGCAATCATCCTTTCCCTCTCTTTTGTTCGAACACTCCTGCCTCGCCTGCAAGTGCACGTATTGAGCTTGCATATTCGGTAGGCGACATTTTTACATATTTTTTAAACTGACGCGAAAAATAGTGTATGCTGTCATAGCCGAGAAGCTCTGCTATCTGCGTAAAATTATAG
>JAZROS010000201.1:0-5554 GCA_045648825.1 Clostridia bacterium
AATTCCGCCACAGGCGCATATTAAGCTAAAACACTATTTTCTAAAGCTTTTATATTCTAACACTAAATCCGCTCTTTGTCAAGAGAAAATATTAAAATACTCTTGTCTTTTTTTATATTTTGAGATATAATTATGCGAGGACAACTCATAAAGGGGAAAAAGCTATGAGAATGAGAAAAAAGAAAAACTTTGACCAGAGATTAGAGCGTGTAAGTCAAAGGCTTATAGACACGCCGAATGAATTTAAGGGTAGGTGGTCTGAGGTTTTTGGGAACGATAATCCGATATACATAGAGATAGGAAGCGGTAAGGGTAGATTTATTTCCGAAATGGCAAGGTTGTATCCCGAGGTGAATTTTATTGCGATAGACGTTATACCAGATGTAATACTAATGGGACTTGAAAAGACAGCAGCGGGAGAGTATTCAAATCTTAGGTTTATTATTTCTGATGCTGCGACACTTAGTGAGTGCTTTGCCGAGGGAGAAATTGCAAGAATATACCTTAATTTCTCTGACCCGTGGAAGAAAAAGAAACAGGCAAAGCGCCGTCTTACACATTCTAATTTCTTGAATGTGTATAAAAAGTTTCTCATAAAAGGCGGAAGCATATGCTTTAAGACGGATAACAGAGGACTTTTTGAGTTCTCGTTAAATTCAATTTCGGCTGACAGAGATTTTCAAATGTCAAATATATCTCTCGATTTGCACAACTCTGATTTTGAAGGCAATGTGATGACAGAATATGAACAGAAATTTTCGGAACAGGGAATGCCTATATACAGACTTGAGGCTAAATATTTAATTGGATAAATGTTATTTGGATGGAGGAATATATAAATGATTACAAGTAAGCAGCGTGCGTATTTACGCGGTCTTGCAAACGGACTTCAGCCTGTATTTATTATCGGTAAAGAGGGCGTAACAGAAGAAACTTTAAAGCAGCTTGCGCTTGTGCTGGAGGCAAGAGAGCTTATAAAGGTCAAAATTCTTGAAACGGCACTTCTTGATGCAAAGGAATGCGGAAACGATATTGCAGAGAAACTTGATGCTGAGTGCGTTCAAGCAATCGGTGCAAAGTTTGTTCTCTTTAAGAGAGCAATTAAAAAAGAAAACCATCAGATAAAATTCCCTGCAAAATAAAGGAGAGTAGCATAAAATGCGAAAGATAGGCTTGTTCGGCGGAACATTTAATCCTGTCCACAATGCACATATTAGAATAGCTGAGTATGCTTTAGATGTACTCGGTCTTGATTTCGTGATTATGCTGACCGGCGGAAATCCGCCACATAAAAAAGGATTTGAACTACCCGATGCAAAGCTTCGGCATATTATGCTAAAAAAGGCGGTTGCAGGCAAAGAGAAGCTAATTCCGTGTGATTTCGAGGTGAACAGAAAGGAATATTCCTATACTGCAAAGACACTTGAGTTTTTTAAAAGAATATTCCCTGAGGACAAGCTCTATTTTATAATGGGCGGGGACTCTCTGGATTATTTTGAGAAATGGTACGAGCCTGAAACCATTGTAAAGCTTGCCACTCTTGCCGTTTACGGTAGAGGGAAAGAACATAATTTTGATTTTATCAGAAACAAATACAATGCTGAGATTATAAGACTGGACGGGGAAATTTACGATATGTCGTCCAGTAATTTGCGGGAGATGACTGACCTTATGAGCAGTCAGGTTCCAACAGAAGTATATAATTTTATTGAAAAGTATAAGATATATCAGCCGATAAAAAGTGATATGGAAACACTTTGTGAGCTTTTAAATGAGGACAGACTAAAGCATAGCATAGGCGTTTCGAAACTGGCTAAAGCGCTTGGTGAAAGGTATGGCGAAGATAAAGAGCTTTTAGAACGTGCGGGACTTCTGCACGATGTTGCAAAGTGTATACCATATAAAGATGCACTTGTAATGTGCGATGAACTTGAAGCTGATATAGACCCGATAGAACGTACTATTCCAGGGCTTGTGCATCCAAAGCTCGGTGCAGAGCTTGTAAAGTGCCGATTTGGTGTCAGTGAGGGAAAAATCGCATCAGCTATAAGATGCCACACTGTAGGAAAGCCCGATATGACCTTGTTTGACAAGATAATATTCGTGTCTGATATGTGCGAAGAGGGAAGGACCTTTCAAGGTGTTGAAGAAATAAGGAGAACTGCGTTCGAAAACATTGATAAAGCCGTTTTGATGTGTCTTGAAAAGACCATAGATTTTAACTTAAAAAAAGGTGCTTTTGTGCATCCGATGGCATACCGTCTAAGAGATATGTATGAGTCAATTTTGTAGAAAATATATATAGACAAATGCTGAAAAATGTAGTATTATAGTAATTTGAAGGGATGTGAATATATGGATAGAATTAAAACGATAGTTAATGCTCTTGATGATAAAAAAGCAAAAAATATAGATGTGCTTGACATATCGGCACTTACCTCGCTGGGTGATTATTTTGTAATTTGTACTTGCGGGTCTGAACCACAGGTTCGTGCATGTGTTGATAATGTCGAGGAAAAAATGGAAGAGATGGGCATAAACTGTGCACATAAAGAGGGATATACCAACGGCAGTTGGGTTCTTATGGATTATAACGATATTATTATTCATATAATGCAGGAGGAAACACGTCAGTTCTATGCTTTGGAAAAGCTGTGGGACGATGCTCCGAGAATAGAAACAGGCATCAAAGAGGAAAACTGATAATTATTTTGAAAGGGTGTTATAAATGGGTAGCTATAACTTTTCTGAAATTGAGAAGAAATGGCAAAATAAGTGGGAGGAGGCAGGCTGCTTTCACGCAGAAACAGGCAGTGATAAGCCTAAGTTCTATGCGCTGATAGAATTTCCGTACCCGTCAGGACAGGGACTTCACGTAGGACATCCCAGAAGCTATACTGCGTTGGATATTGTATCAAGAAAACGCAGAATGCAGGGATACAACGTGCTTTATCCTATCGGCTGGGATGCGTTCGGTCTTCCTACCGAAAACTTTGCTATTAAGAATAAAATTCATCCGAAGATTGTTACTAAAAACAATATCGCAAACTTTACAAGACAGCTTAAAATGCTTGGTTTCTCATTTGACTGGTCAAGAGAGGTAAATACCACCGACCCCGAATATTACAAGTGGACACAGTGGATATTCCTTCAGCTCTTTAAAAAGGGCTTAGCATACAAGCAGGAGATGCCTATTAACTGGTGTACAGGCTGTAAGGTGGTTCTTTCAAATGAAGAGGTTGTAAACGGCGTTTGTGAGCGTTGCGGTAGCGAGGTTGTACAGCGCAGAAAGAGCCAGTGGATGCTCAAAATTACCGAATATGCAGAAAGACTTATAAATGACCTTGATGATGTTGATTACATTGAAAGAGTAAAGACTCAGCAGAAAAACTGGATTGGACGTTCAGAGGGTGCAGAGGTAAAGTTCTCTCTCACATCAGGTGATGAGATGGTCGTTTATACCACCAGAGCAGATACTCTCTTTGGCGCGACTTATGTGGTACTTGCTCCTGAACACAAGCTTGTAGAAAAGCTTTTGCCAACATTGGAAAATGCTGATGAGATTAAGGATTATATCACACTTGCAGGTAAGAAATCCGAGTTTGAAAGAACAGAGCTTGCAAAGGACAAGACGGGTGTTCAGCTTAAGGGCGTATATGCAATAAACCCTGTAAATGGCAAGGAACTGCCTATATTTATTTCCGACTATGTACTTGTAACTTACGGAACAGGTGCTATTATGGCAGTGCCTGCACACGATGAACGCGACTGGGATTTTGCTAAAAAGTTTAATCTCCCGATTATCGAGGTTGTTGCAGGTGGCGAAAATGTGCAGGAGGCTGCATATACCGATGTTTACAAGGGTAATATGGTAAACTCAGGCTTTTTGGACGGAATGCCTGTTAAGGAAGCAATTCCTGCTATGATAAAGTGGCTTGAAGAAAAAGGCCTTGGCAAGAAGAAGGTAAACTATAAGCTACGCGACTGGCTTTTCTCGCGTCAGAGATACTGGGGTGAGCCTATTCCTCTGGTATATTGTGAAAAGTGCGGTTGGGTACCCATTCCCGAAGAACAGCTTCCCTTGGAGCTTCCTGAAATTGACGAGTTTGAGCCTGGTGAGAATGGTGAATCACCGCTTGCAAAGGCAACAGATTGGATAAATACAACTTGTCCGCACTGCGGAGCACCTGCTAAGAGAGAAACAGACACAATGCCTCAGTGGGCGGGTTCAAGCTGGTATTTCTTAAGATACATTGACCCTCATAATAACGATGCTCTCGCATCAAAAGAGGCACTTGATTACTGGACACCGATTGACTGGTACAACGGCGGAATGGAGCATACTACACTTCATTTGCTCTATTCACGTTTTTGGCATAAGTTCCTTTATGACCTCGGCATTGTTCCAACTAAAGAGCCGTATATGCGCCGTACATCGCACGGTATGATTTTGGGCGAGAACGGAGAGAAGATGTCCAAGTCAAGAGGAAATGTTGTAAATCCTGATGAGGTAGTAAATGACTACGGTGCTGATGCAGTGCGTACCTTTGAAATGTTTATTGGCGCATTTGACCAGTCTACTCCGTGGTCTCAGGACGGACTTAAGGGCTGCTACAAGTTCTTGGAGCGCGTATGGAACCTGCAGGATATGATGACCGATGAAGAAGGCTACAGCAAAGAGCTTTGCTCAAATGTACACAAGACCATTAAAAAGGTTGGCGAGGACTATGAGAAGATGAAGTTTAATACTGGTATCGCCACACTTATGAGTCTTGTAAATGATTTCTATAAGGCAGGCAAGGTTACTAAGGGTGAGTTCCTGACTTTAATCACACTTTTAAATCCTGTTGCACCGCATATGACAGAGGAGCTTTGGGAAAAGTACGGTAATGGCGGATTTCTTTCAATATCCAAGTGGCCTGAGTATGACGAAGCACTTACTGTTGACAGCGAGGTTGAGATTGTTGTTCAGATTAACGGCAAAATCAGAGACAAGATGATGATTGCTGCTGACCTTGACAGAGCAGGCATTGAAAAGCTTGTTACAGAAAGCGATACTGTTAAAAAGCTTGTTGACGGAAAAACTGTTGTTAAGACGATAGTTGTTCCCGGAAAGCTTGTAAACATTGTAGTTAAGTAAAAAAAGAAGGTGAGAAATAAATCTCACCTTCTTTTTATATGAATTTCTATACTCTTATCTGTCCGTTTCCGTATATAATATTTTTAACTGTTGTAAGAGCATTTAAGCCCATTGGCCCTCTTGCGTGAAGCTTTTGCGTGCTTATGCCGATTTCTGCACCAAAACCGAATTCGAACCCGTCGGTAAAACGTGTTGATGCGTTTACATAAACTGCAGCTGCATCAATTTCGTTTAAAAACTTTTGAGAATTCTCATATGAGTTAGTAATTATAGCCTCGGAATGTCCTGTGTTGTAACGATTGATATGCGAAATAGCTTCATCGATATCCGATACGATTTTGCAGGAAATTATAAGGTCTAAATATTCCGTTCCCCAGTCATCGTCAGTTGCAGGGATTGCTTCGGGAATAATGG
>JAZROS010000202.1:0-6483 GCA_045648825.1 Clostridia bacterium
CGGATAACGAGGAGATTATCGAGGCAAGAAGAAAGTATAACGAATATCACGAGAAGTTTAAGGCTGAGCTCAAAGAGGAGCAGGAGGCGGTATTGGCTGCAGGCGGACTCTTTATCATTGGTACAGAACGCCACGAATCACGCCGTATTGATAATCAGCTCCGAGGCCGTGCAGGTCGTCAGGGCGACCCTGGTGCAACTAAGTTCTTCTTATCTCTTGAAGACGATTTGATGCGTATTTTCGGCTCGGAGAGAGTAAAAGCAATGGTAAGCGGTTTGGGCTTGGCGGAGGATGAGCCTATCGAAGCAGGTATGCTTACCAAGGCTATTGAAAATGCACAGAGAAACTTAGAAAGCCGTCATTTTGACTCGCGTAAGCACGTGTTGCAGTATGACGAGGTAATGAACGAGCAGAGAAAGATTATCTACCGTCAGCGTCAGATGGTAATTGACGGCGAGGACATTTCTGCAACAATCAGGACAATGATTGAATCTGCGATAGACAATGCACTTGACGATTATATCGGCATAAGCGAAATTCCTGAGGATTGGAATTTGAGTGCAGTTTCCGAGTTTGCAAATACAGTTTTGCAGGCAGGCGGGCAGTTTAAGGTAGATAAAGATGAGCTTGAAACTATCACAAGAGCAGATATTAAAGAGCGTCTTATGGATATTGCCGAGAGCAACTACGAAGAGCAGGAGAAGCTCTTTGGCGAAAATATGCGTGAAGTTGAGCGTGTAATGATGCTGAGAGTTGTTGACACCTTGTGGATGGACCACTTAGACGAGATGGAGCACGTTAAACGTGAAATCGGACTTCAGGCATACGCACAGCACGACCCTGTTGTTGAATACAGAAACGTAGGAAGTCAGCTTTATGAGGGAATGCTCGATGCTATAAAACGTGATACTGTACGTTATGTTCTCTCGGTTAAACCAAGACCTCAGGTTGAGATTAAGAGAGTTCAGGTGGCAAAGCCGATAATTGCGGCAGGCGATGGCTCGCTTCCTAAGCAAGCAAGGAAAGCAGACAACAAGCCGGGCAGAAATGACCCGTGTCCGTGTGGCAGCGGTAAGAAATATAAACAATGTTGTGGAAAATAGAATGCGTGTTAATTTTCCGTAACTCACCATTTTTCGCGGCTCGGAGTACCGCTGTACGCCGTCGCCGCTCAAAATGGCAATTTACGAAAAATTTCCTACGCATATGCTCAATAGGGAATATGTAGGGGTCGGCGGTCTCCGACGACCCGTCCCCTGATACACCACTAATTATATTTAGAAAGAAGTGATAAAATGTTGCAATACGACGAGTACCGTCTGCGTTTGCAGGGTATGGAAAAAGCAATAACAGATTTGAGGGATTCACTTTGACATCGAAGGAACGCTCAAAGAGATAGAACAGCTTGAACAGGAAGCTGCAAGCGAGAGTTTCTGGGAGGATATGGAAAACTCGCAGAAGGTTTTGCAGAGAACAAAACAGCTCAAAGATAAGGTTGAGAGATATAATGCTCTTAAGGGCAGTTGGGAGGATACCCTTGTCCTTATAGATCTTGCCAATGAGGAAAATGACGAGTCTATGCTCCAAGAGGTCAAAGCTGCCGTTGAAGGTGTTGAAGAAGAATGTGAGAAGATGACACTTGAAACATTGCTTTTTGGTCATTATGACAAAAATAATGCCATTATAACCCTGCATGCAGGAGCAGGTGGTACAGAGGCTCAGGATTGGTGCGAGATGCTTCTTAGAATGTATCAGATGTATGCACAAAAGAGTGGCTACACAGTTTCCACTCTCGATATGCTACCCGGTGATGATGCAGGAGTTAAGAGTGCGACCATTATGATAAGTGGCGTTAATGCTTACGGCTACTTAAAGGCAGAGAAGGGTGTTCACCGTCTGGTGAGAATCTCGCCATTTGACGCATCGGGACGAAGACATACATCATTTGCATCAATCGAGGTTATGCCAGAGATTGCCGACGATGTTGAAATAAACATCCGTACGGAAGATATTAAGGTAGACACCTATCGAGCTTCGGGTGCTGGCGGTCAGCATATCAATAAAACAGACTCTGCTGTCAGAATTACACATATTCCGACGGGTGTTGTTGTTGCGTGCCAAACACAGAGGTCGCAGCATCAGAACAGAGAGTATGCTATGCGTATGCTAAAGGCTAAGCTTGCAGAAATTGCAGAACAGCAGCAGAAGGAAAAGATAGAGGACATAAAGGGTGTGCAGAAGGAAATCGCATGGGGCAGCCAGATTCGCTCATATGTATTCCACCCGTACACAATGGTAAAAGACCACCGTACAAGCTATGAGGTAGGTAATATTCAGGCTGTTATGGACGGCGATTTGGAAGGATTTATCAACGCATACTTAAAGGCGGCAAGCCTTGGACAGTTACAGAAATGATAAAAAGCAGGGGATACCTCTGCTTTTTTGTATTTTTGCTCATAAATGAGAATAATAGCTGTAAAGGAGATGTACTGATATGAAAATAACAATCAAAATGCTTAAGGATTATCAGAGCTTTTTGCTCGATGAAGAAAAAGCAAGCGCAACTGTGGAAAAATATATGAGGGACATTATGGCATTTATGAAATGGGCAAACAACAGAAAGCTTGATAAGCAGATGGTTTTATCATATAAGGAATATTTAATGGATAAGCATACTGCCGTAAGTGTCAATTCGGTAATATCATCGCTAAATAGCTTTTTTTCGTATATGGAATGGTACTTTTTGAGAGTAAAAACAATTAAGGTACAACGTAGAATTTTTGCCAATAAAGACAAAGAATTAAAAAAGGAAGAATATACAAGATTGTTACAAGCGGCGAAGAATAGAGGAAACAGAAGACTGTTTATGCTTATGCAGACTATATGCTCGGTGGGATTAAGAGTATCGGAGGTTCGGTATATAACTGTCGAAGCGGTGAAACACAAAACTGCTGTAATTAGGTGTAAGGGGAAGATGCGTCAGGTATTTTTACCTTTAGATTTATGCCGTATGCTCACTAATTATATTAAGGAGGAAAACATCAAAAGCGGAGCGGTTTTTATAACAAAAAACGGAAAGCCTTTGGACAGGTCAAATATATGGTCCGATATGAAAGCCTTATGCGATGAAGCAGGCGTTTCAAGGGAGAAGGTTTTTCCACACAATCTTAGGCATTTGTTTGCAAGGACATATTACTCTATTCAAAAGGATATAGTAAGACTTGCCGATATTTTAGGACATTCAAGTGTGAATACAACCCGTATATATACTATGGAAACGGGCGAAATTCATAGACAACAAATACAGCGACTGGGACTACTTCTATGTTGAAATAAAAAAATCCACATAATCTAAATTATGTGGTAAACAACGCAAAAGTACATATGTGTGAATTTAATTTTACTACTTATTTAAGGCTCTGTCAAGTATTTCAGAGCCTTTTTTTGTATTCTTTTTTTTCACAGATTTAGAAAAAGGCACCCAAAAAACAGACTAATGCATAAATAGAGCCACATTGGTCTTGTTTCGGTGCACTTTTTCGTTTTTATAGGGGATAAAAGAAAATAAAAATTGATTGAATGAATAAGAAATGAAGAATATTTTCTCAAAAGCACCAATATTCGCTTTGATTATTACCACATAATTTAGATTATGTCATAAGAGGGGAGACATCGAGATGTGGTAAAAGCAAATTATAAGTCTTGGTGTGAGAAAGGAGAAAAAAGAAAAAAATGAAAATGAGAAAACTTTTGTCAGTTTTGCTTGCATTTGCAATGATATTTTCCGTCTTTGGAATTCAGGCATTTGCAGAAGATGAGACAGCAGTTGCAAAAGTTGACGGTGAAGGCTATCCAACACTTGATGCGGCGTTTGCGGCGGCAACAGACGGACAGACAGTAGAAATTACGGTCGCAGGGACATATAATCTCCCGTCAATCAAAAGTGATATTACAATCAAAGCTGCAGATGGTATTGTAGTTGTGTTTGATAATATAGGTGCATACAATACTAACAGCTCAAATGTAACATTTGAAAATATCACATTTGACTATTATCCCAATGTAAATTACACAGGCTTGCAGCATTCAGGCAATCTGATATACAACAACTGTACAATAGACGGACAGGTTTTCCTGTACGGTACAAGTGAAACTTTTAATAACTGTGTATTTAACCAAAATAGCAGCGATGCGTACAATGTATGGACATACGGTGCGAAGGAAGTTGAATTTAACAAATGTACATTTAACTCCGCAGGTAAAGCTGTACTTATTTATAAGGAAGGCAACGACGCTACCTTTACTACTTCTGTAAATGTTGTAGACACAGATTTTATTGCATCTGCTGCAGTTGACGGCAAAGCAGCTATTGAAATGGATTCCAGCCTTATTGCAGGTATCGACCTTATAATTGATGCAGATACTACAGCAACAGGTTTCGACACAGGTAGTGTTTCCAACAATAGCCTTTGGAACAACAAAAAGGGCAGCGAAGGAGCTAATAACGATATAACGGTTGTTGTCGCAGGCGAAACTGTGCTTAAACCTGTTGTTCCCCCCACAGGCTCAAATTCGCCCGCATATACAAAAGAGGTTGACGGTTATGTTCGCATTTGGGGTGAAGGCGGCGGCAATGCTTCTGAAAGCTTTGTGCTAAAGCTTTATTCAGAGGATACACTTATGGCTACAACTAAGCTTAATAATATTGGCGGTATTATTGACGGCGATGTTTATGTAACATGGAACTTCTTTTACCCCGAGTCCAATGATGAATACTGGACAACAACTTGGGAAGAAGGACATCCCAATGTAGAAGCACAGCCTACCCATGTTGATTTGATAATTGATGGTAGCGTAGTTTGTACCACCGATGCTAAAATGAGCGGTGCAGATGACCTTAATCCTGTTGTATGGGAAGAACTTGGTGGTGTTAAGAAGGATTCGGAGATTTCTCTTCCCACAGCTACTGTAACAGAGCTTGAAAATGATAATCTGACATTTGCACTTAACTTTAAAGCAGATGAGGTCAGCGATGAACAGCTCGCTTATTACGGTAACTGGTATGCTGATTTCGTACTGACTGTAAATAAAGATATTACCTTCAATGCAAATGGTGGTCAAGACGGTTATCTGTCAGGTCAGTATGATGCCTGGAGTGAAAATTGGGTAAATGTACCTTTTGAAGATGTAACACTCAAAGCAGGCGAATCCATAAAGATTATGGAATATGCGGCAACTCTGATGGGTCAAAGCGGTCTTAAGCTTACTTATAATGATGTATATTCATTTGTTAAAGATTTCGACTGCGGTGTGTTCTTAGAACCTGATTTTATAGCAGCAAATGAGGATCTGGAAATCACTTTGGAGCTTAGAATGTTTAACCCCGAGGATGAGTCAATAAGCTACGTAATAGGAGAAACATACGAGTTTACAGCTCCGACAGAAGAAAAACCTGATGGTTTCCTTTATACAATGTATGCTATTGATATGCCGAAAAAGATTGTAGATGGAACCGAATGTTATCAGTTTGGTATGTTTGCGGGTATCGATTCTCTAAACTATAGAGAGGTTGGATTTAAATATAGTCTTGATGAAATTGAGAATGCTACTGGAAAGCTTTCTACTACAACTGTTTACACTGAGATTATAGCTGATAATGGAACATTTACTCCAAAGGATTTTGGCGATGCAGAGTACATTTTTGCACATTATCTGTGGCTGCCGGTAAGACAGGATTTTGATTATTCAAAGACTCCGATTACTTTCAACGCATATGCGATTGATATGGACGGCAATGAGATTGACGGCAGAAGCTTTACAGCAGAAGAAATAGTTACAAAATAGAAAGGAGATTATATATGAAAAAGTATATTGTACCTGAAATTAAGATTGCTGTTTTCAGCAATGAGATAATTATGACAGAATCAACTGTAAGTGGTGGTTTAAATAACGGCGGCTCTGCTGCAGCTGGGGGGACAGTAATTGACCCGTACAATGCGCCATATGCGGAGAAGCTTGAATTTGCTTTTTAAGAAGTTAATGTTAAGAAGAAGTGGCTTGTGTCAATCATGCAAAGTAGGTTTAGAGACATACAAGCTTGACGAGCGTTCCCTCACTTGTCCGTACATACACTGTTACCAAGGTAATAAATGTGCGTTTTATAAAAAGCTAAAAAAAGAAAAAGCTCGTTCGGGTTTTATAAGCGGATTATGCAAGATCTTCGGTTTTAGCTCTTAACATAACTTATATAAAAAGACGGTATTGCTTATGCAATACCGTCTTTATTTTACTCTCTCTCCAGCTTCCATTCCTGTTCTGCCTGAATATCAGGGTGAATAGAAAGCATTGGCTGAATGGAATTGTCGCCGTCAAATTTCCGTTTCTTATAATTTCGTGTGATTGCAACAACCGTACCGGACAGTGTCAGAACACCAATCAGGTTAGGTATTGCCATAAGGCCGTTTAAGGTATCTGCTATACCCC
>JAZROS010000203.1:0-3934 GCA_045648825.1 Clostridia bacterium
CCCTGCTTGCCGACATAGTCGTTCATCGCATAGCCTTTTTCCTCTAATGCGTCATACTCCTCTTTGTAAATTTTGCCAATTCTGCCTAAAGTATGTGCGGCTAAGCTGCCAAATTCATATTGTCTGAAATACTCATTTGAAACCTCTATATCAGGAAATTCGCTCTTGCGTTCCTTCACCTTCATTACAACTTCAATATCCACGTCAGATGCAAGAGTATAAGGCATAGAATAGGAAAAGCCGCTCATTTCTGCATCATAACGGATACCTATAACAGCACGAAGCTTATCAGGGGAATAATCACCCTTAATTTCAAAGACTTTATCCTTATAAAAATCAATTACCTCCCCCGCAGTCATATCCTCCTTAAGACGTCTTTTTGTATCAAACCATGCTTTTTTTTCGTCATCGTCAGCAAATGTAAACTCGTAAGGATACTCTGTTATCGGCAAGCTGTCAGAAAACTCATATCCTGACTGTGCAAGTATATCTGCAACCTTAAAGAGCATATTGTTAATTTCATCACCCGATGCTGCTGTTTTCAGCCATAAAAGCGAATAACCCTTGCGGTTAGTTACAAGATTTTTTCCGTTTCTGTCCTTAATATCACCTCTGGGTGCCTTTTCTTTGACAACTGCAGTAGAACGTGCATTGGATGCCGCAAGATATGCTTCGCCGTTTATAATTTGAAGACTATACAGTCTTCCCGCAAGTATAATTCCGATAATTACCGTCAATATTCTGAGGAGTGTTATTCTTTCAAACTTCATACATATCTCCTCCCTGCAAAAATCTTCTTAGCTACTGGATACATCAAAATCGCAAAAACAGTATCAATAGCCGAAAGCGGCAACGCAATATTCCAGAAAGCTGACATAGCCGAATAGTTTTCTACGCCTGTGCTGTTTAATAAAAAATAAAGCATTTCGCCCGCTATGCCAAATACAAACACCGCTACCAACGCAATTAAGAGACTGTTTTGAAAAAAACGGCTTGTAAAATAATACACAAGTGTAGCCGAAATTGCAAAAACCGCCATTGCAGAGCCAGCCGCTCCGCCGCCTGAAATATCAGCAAGCAAGCCGCAAAATCCTGCCGTTATAATTGCCTCATAAGGCTCTTCGCTAACTGCCGATGCGATAAGGCAGAAGGTAAACATAAGCCACGGGCAAAGTGAAAATATTTCTAAATGTGCAGCAAAAAACACCCTTTCCAAAAGGAAAAGAGCTGCCACGCAAAAAAATATTTTTACTGCTTTCATACAAATCATCCCTCGGCGGTTTCTATTTCTTCGTCTGTTATTTCATCAATCGTTTCTGCCTGTTCAGCACTTTCAGGCACATTAACAACATAGTCAGGGGTAATACTTTCCCTTGTCCAGTCGGTTATAACCAAAACCTCAAAAATACGGGAAAAATCCGCAGTTGGCTCAACTACTGCATATGCTACTGCACCGGAGCTATCCTTTTTTATCTCTCTTACCTTACCCACATTAAGTCCCGAAGGATAAACCCCGCCTATTCCCGATGTCTCTACAATGTCGCCTTCAATAAGCTCAGCTGCGCCTGATATGTAGTCAAGTCGCAGTTTCTTGTCCTTTGCAAGCTTTATATCACCCTCTGCAACTGCAAGGTCGCCCGTTCTGGTGATTTTTACACCAAGAGAATGTTTGGGTGAGAGCAGTGTTGTAATGCGAGCCCAGCTTTCCCCAAGCTCTGTTACACGCCCGATTACACCAAGAGCGGATACAACTGCATCTTCCTTATCAACACCGTCTTTACTGCCACGGTTTATGGTAACAGTTTCGGAGAAATTATCCCAGTCATATGAAATTACTTCTGCAGCAAGAACCTCTTTATTTATCATTGTTTCCTTGATACCCAAAAGCTCCTTAAGACGTTTGTTCTCGGAAATATATTCCTCTGCACCTCTGTTTTGCTTTATAAGCTCATCTATTTGTACTTTAAGCTGTTCATTTTCCTCAGCAAGCTTTTCCTTATCAGAAAATGCTGTGCCAAAGCTTTTTAAAGGTGAAAATATCTTTGCGAAAAAGCCTTCTGCCACAGAGGTTACAGCACCTCCTGTGCCTTCTGTCGCACCATTCGAAAAATGCGAAACAGCTGCAACAATAAGTGCAATTACAAGAACCGCCGCA
Organism: Clostridia bacterium; assembly: GCA_045648825.1. Classification (GTDB taxonomy): domain Bacteria; phylum Bacillota; class Clostridia; order UBA1381; family UBA1381; genus HGM11525. The sequence continues at coordinate 2,156 of JAZROS010000203.1, forward strand.
GTTACAAGTATAGGTTTGTTTTTGAAAAATGACATATCAGATGTCAGTTCCTTTCAATATATATTATATTTATCGTCTTCTTCCAACTTCGGAACGCCTTGTAATAACCGGCTTTGACAATGCCAGTTCTGTTCCCAATACAACACAGTTTTCAGCAGCATCTGCAATTTTTGTACGAATACCCGTTGCATTTTCAATCACTTCGTCCATTCCTTTTAAGTAAGCTCCGCCGCCTGTCAAGGTTATACCCGACGAAAGAACATCAGCAGCAAGCTCTGGCGGTGTCTCCTCCAACGTATCGAGCACAGCGTTAACTATTCCCGACACAACATCAGATATTGCATTTCTTATTTCAGCAGAATTGACACGCACATTTCTCGGTAGTCCTGTTGCCGTTTCTCTGCCCCTTACATCATAGAACCCCTCTTCACTTTGACGACTTGCCGAACCAATCTCGTGCTTTAGCTCCTCTGCAGTTTTTGTGCCTATGGTAACAGAATACTGACGGCGCATATATGCTACAATAGCATTATTCATAGCCTCACCTGCACATCTGATGCTACGTGCTGCCACAATTCCGCCAAGCGATATAACCGCTACCTCTAAGGTTCCTGCGCCGATATTTACAATCATACTGCCCTGAGGTGCCTCAACAGGAAGTCCTGCCCCCAAAGCCGCCGCAACCGGCTCTTCCAAAAGCATTACACTTCTTGCACCTGCCGCAGTAAATGCCTCTATAACCGCACGGCGTTCAACGTCTGTTATACCCGAAGGAACTCCCACTGCCACCCTCGGCTTTATCATCGGCTTTTTACCTGCCGCGCGGTACAAAAATGCCTTTATCATAGCAGCCGTTGCCGCAAAATCAGCTATCACACCGTCTCTCACAGGGCAAACTGCCACTATATTATCAGGTGTTCTGCCAAGCATCTCATTTGCCTCGTCGCCTACAGCAATAACCTTTTTGTTCTGCTTGTCAAGAGCAACTACAGACGGCTCGGAAAGCACTATACCCTTACCCTTAACCGCAATTCTTGTTATGGTACTGCCAAGGTCAAAGCCTATATCAGCATAAATTCCAAGAAAAGATAAATCCATCAATTCCCTCTCCTTATCAAGTTAGTTTTGTTTAAGTACTTCTATTCCAAAATCATTACGAAGTATATCGCATAGTTTAGACACAGGCAGTCCCACGACATTGAAATAGTCGCCGTCAATTTTCTCGCACAAAAGTGCGCCCCTGCCCTGAATACCATAAGCTCCTGCTTTATCCATCGGCTCATTTGTGTCAACATAAAGGTCAACGAGTTCAGGACTTAAGTCTTTAAATTTTACCTTTGTTACAACGCTGTCGCAGACCGAAAACGCATCTTTGAGTCTTAAGACACATATGCCCGTTATAACAGAATGTTCTCTGCCCGATAGCATTTGAAGCATATTTGCCGCATCTTGTCTGTCCTTCGGCTTCCCGAGTATTTGTCCGTCTAAAACAACTACCGTATCAGCCGAAATCACAATCTGGTCCTTTTTAAGTTCCGTCTTTTTGGCTACGGCGGCTGCCTTTAACAATGCAAGCTCCTGAACATAAAGCTCCGCACCGCAATCGGCATTGATACTGCCCTCATCGGCATCGGATACTACTATCTCAAAGTCAAGCCCGATATTCTTTAATATCTCACTTCTCCTCGGCGATGCCGACGCTAAAATAATCTTTTCCATAATAATGTTTCCTTATAAAAATCCTCTGTAAAAATGTCCTCTTGTAAAGTCCTTTGGTAA
>JAZROS010000204.1:0-3507 GCA_045648825.1 Clostridia bacterium
CATTTTATTAAATTCTGCTACATCATCAAAATTTCCGTCATGCGAATCTATAATAGTCTGTATTGCTCTGTCCCTCTTGTCTGCAAAAGCAGGGCTGTCGTATTTGGCAGTATTTGTATAAAACAAGTCTTTGTTAGCATCGAATGTTGATTGAAAGTCAGCTACTGATATCTCACGATTACTTAAGATTTTAAGTGCACTACGAATTTGATGCGGACTGTAATACTGAAATGTCTTTGAACCTTTGTTACCACCCGCTGTAATCGCTATACAATTATATTGTCCATCAAGATTGGGTGTGCCGTCAGGACGCAGCTCAGCAAGGTTCATCACTATTGAAAAATCTCCGTTTTCATTACTAACGCACTGTCCAATGGTATATGCATCAGAAAAATCATCTGCTGTCATAGTGTCGGGTGTCATTGATTGACCGGTAATTACTACAAAAACAAGCTCCTCAAAATTTGTACCTGTCTTTCCGGTTACCGTTATGTTTCCCGTAGTTCGTGTGCCGTCGCATACAGCCGCAAGATTGCTGCTAATGTCTGCCGCAGATGCTCCAAGCGCTGTCATAATACATACCGCACATAAAACAAATGCACATAAAAGTTTTTTTCTCATACCGTTTGTTCCTTCCTGTACTCTCACTCGTTTGCGCCTACCAAGAATCCGGCGATATCGATTTCCGTGCTCATTGAATTTACGTTCTTTTTGCTATCAACCTTGATTTTGAGTGTGTGTTCTCCGTCTGCAAGGTCTTTTGCAAGAATTTTCGCACTTAAATGCTCAAATTGATAAGAATAATCATCGAACGTTGTAAAGCTCTTGTATTCCCCGCCGTCTACAGAATAGAGTATATCTCCGCTTCTCGGATTGCTTTCAAAATAAATACCTATCACATTACCGTTAAAGGTATACTCCATTTCACTACCGGGTGTTACAGCCTTAATGTAGCTGTCCGTCTCACTTGCCGAAAGCGGCTCATTGACTAAGCTCCAGCCGTCGCCAAGCTTTGCACTGTCTGCAGGCTGAATTTTTGCAACAAGTGTTTTTCCGTAGGCTCTGTTTACCTGTGAGTATTCTTCCGTAGACTCAGCAAGAAGTTTCTTGACTACTTCTACTACCTTATTAGCATAAACCTCATTAGCTACAGTATTGGGATTTTTAATTGCGTTTAAATATTTAGATAAAGCATTACCTGTTGCAGTCATATCCTCCATTATTGCATCGCACAGGTTTATTGTAGGCAATGAATACATTTGAGCAATTTTTTCATAAGCATCATAGCTTTCCGGTTCATTTCCCTCTGAGAGCATAGCATAAAGCTCTTCTGTTATTGTATACAAGAATATAATGTCTGTATCGCTCTTAGCCTTCTTTACCTGTCTTATTAAGGTTTCTGCATAAAGCTCAGCATCAGCAGCAGTTGTTTTAATATCGTTACGATATACATCTACAAAAAGTAGGTCAATATCGTTTTCTTTAACAAACTTCTCAGCTCTGAATGCACCAAGCATTATACCGGTAGAGCTTACGTCGTTTTCGATTATCTTAATATCTGAGTTTGCATAGTTTCTTGTAAACCAGTCTGCAAGAATATCTCTGAAGTTTTTGATAAACGGGTCATAGGTTCCGCTTCTCTGCGGTCTTGAACCTGTTAGAATTCCAATAGTGAGCTTATCGTTATTTCTCAGTTTCTTTGCCGTGTTATTGATCTTTACACCCTGAGAAGTTTTTATTATAGCAGATGTTTCATCGGCTGTTACCTTCAATCCGAATCCGTCTGCAATAGCAGACACATCAGCACAGATTTTGCCGTTTATGTATTGTGCCGGAACACTAACCTTTTTAAGTCTTCCGTTCTCCTTAATAAACTTTGAACCGACATTTATAACCAGCGAGTTTATACCTCGTACGAGTGTTGCTCTGCCATCAGCCTCGCTTGCTGTTCCGTTTACATTATATGTAAACTCTGCAACAGGTACAAGTAATGCTCCGTCTACAGGATAAACAGGCATCGAAAGCTTCTTGCCGTCTACAACAACCGCCACTTCACCAGCCGAAATAACTTCCTTCTCAACAATTTCAATCGGAGCACCATAGGGACGTACGGAAAATTCGTCTATGTAATAGCTTTCGGTGTTGTTACTTGAAACATACACCATAACCGTTTCGTCTTCTCTTTTGTGTGTATACTCACCCTTAAGCCAATTCCAGTTCTCGTCGCTGGACTCAAGCAGTGCAACATTCTCTAATGTGCCATCTGTATGTTTTACGAACAGGCTGAAAAATGCCGTATTTCCCTTAGTTTTCAAAACGGAGGACATATTATACTTTTGTCCCTTTTTAACAGGAATCTCAACACCAACATAGCCGTTATCCTTAGCAACTACCAAGCCTGATGCCTCAGAATTGTCATAGCCTTCGCCAACTACCCTTGTAATAGAGGCATCATTTTTAGCCACCCAGCCATATGTGTCGTTATCGAAACCTTTGTTTTCAACCATTTCATCATCAGCATATTCTGTTTCACGGTAATTACTCTCGTCTGCTGACAAAATCACAACATCATCTATATAATAGGTTAGCATTTCCTGACCGCTACCTACACGCCACTGAACGTTAGCCTTCGCAGTTCTGTTCGGGCCGGTATAGCAAAATGCCATAGTAACCTCTGTCCACTCCTTATCGTTTACCGTAACCGGAGGACCCTGCATCCATCTCGGCTCACCTTTACCACCGGGGTAAAAATCCAAAATTGCAACTGAAGTCCTTGTACCCAAACCGTCAGCAAGTCGGATTTTAGCGGAAACGGTGTAATTTGCTCCCTTTTTAAAGTTAATATCAGGTGTAAAGGCATTACCCCAGTTACCCATGATTATTACCCTTGCCGAATAATTTCCTGCGTACGCATAATCATCCACACGAGCCATAGAGGCACTTGTAGGTTTCCAAGTTTCAGTACCCTCCTCAAAGCTTGAGTTGTTGAGCATATTTTGGGCTGCGTAAGTTGTTGGCACAAACGCAAGTGTCATAGCTACCGCCAGAACATAACTCAATATCTTTTTCATCTGATTTCCTCCTCCGGAATAGATTTGTATATAATAAACAACAATGTGTTATATTCAAAGTCATATATACGGTGCTCCGCACTCTTTAACAGAGCACCGTATAACATCATTTTAGTTTACTGATGTAAGAGGACATAGCGAAAGTCCTGTTGTATCATTAGCAGCACCCTCAACCACATACAGTCTTATATCAGAATATTCTATGGCAGTAGTATCTACCACCACTTCAAAATTACCTTCTCCATCTGCCCCAACGGTTTGATTGTCAACCTTTGCGGCAACCATCTCATTATTGCTGTTATAAAATGCAGCAATAACAGCTATATGTTTTTCACCTGCTGTGTTGTTTTTAATCTTTACCGCTGTTGTAACGGTATTCTCACCAGGTGTAGTGTCTACTTCCTCGACACTAAACGCATTTTCGATTAAAACAGGA
>JAZROS010000205.1:0-1752 GCA_045648825.1 Clostridia bacterium
AATCTTCTTGCGCACGGTGTTGTTATGGAAGCACTTTCTATGGAGGACAATGGCACAGGGGTTTGTTTTAATGTCTTTTGCTACAATGTACAGCCGGGTGTGGAGATTGACTACAAAACGGGCGAAAGCACTAAAGGCAGAGAAGACATAAATACATATATAAAAACCGACGGACAGCAGGGGGATTATGTTATTAACATAAACTCAAAGCGGGTACATACGCTCGATTGTACAAGTGTCGCTGATATAAAGGAAATCAACAGAGAAAACTATCACGGAAATCTTGAAGATTTGCTAAATGGCGGTTATAAGGCTTGTAAAAGCTGTAATCCGAAATAAACTGTAATGAGTTTCGTTTGTTTTGGGTAACAGGTTGAGGTAAAAAAAGGTACTTATTTATTTTTATTGTGTTAACGAAAAAGGTGTGGTATAATAAAACAAATTATTAGGGTATTGTGGGAGGTAACTATGGAAAAGGTGGCGAAAAGGAAGCGTCGTTTGGGCGACAGGTACGACGGATACAGAGTAAGGGTAAAGGACCCGCTGTTTGATGTGATACCGCATATAATGCGTTCACGTCTTGACAGTCAGGTGTTTTTTGAGGAACAGATTGACATAACTGGATTAAGGGAATTTATTGTAGAAAACCGAAAGGATATTCCAAACCTTTCTATGTATCATCTTATGGTCGCAGCACTCATAAGAACTATGGTACAAAGACCTCGGCTTAATAGATTTGTAAGCGGACGAAAGATTTATGCGAGAAATTACTTAAGAGCTTCATTGGCTGTTAAGAAAAGCAGGGATATAGATGCAGAGGAAACAATAGTTATGCCGGAATTTGAGCCTTCCGACACCCTTGCCGACATAGCAAGGAAGTTTAATGAGGAAGTTTTTGAGGCAAAAAAACAGGACGACGATAGCAAAGGTAACAAGACAGAGGTTCTGGTCTTTCTTGTAAATCTTCTGCCTGGGTTTTTAAAGAAATTTCTCGTCTGGACGGTCAGAAATCTTGATGCAATAGGAAAGATGCCAAAGGTAATAAACCGTGCCAGCCCGTTTCATTCCAGTGTTTTTGTAACCAATGTTGGCTCGATAGGTTTAAATTCAATATATCATCATCTTTATGAGTTTGGGACAACCTCAATCTTTCTTGCCATTGGCAAAAAAGAAGTTGTAAGAGAGCTTCAAAGCGACGGTACTGTAATAAGTAAAAATGTGATAAAAACCAGATTTGTCCTTGATGAGAGAATATGCGACGGATATTACTTTGCATCTTCGATAAAGCTTTTTAAGCAATATATGAAAAAGCCCGAGCTGCTTTTAGAGCCGCCCGAATACATAAGTGAGGATTATTAAAGGATAACACAAAATGAAGATAATAGGATACGTAAGGAGTGATTTTCCTACCAAGTTTGCAATCCCAAGGCAGAGCGGAGTTTCGCCGGAGATAAAAGCAAGGATAGTTTTCGAGCCGGAATACAATATAAGAGAGGCTTTTCGGGGATTAGAGGAATATTCTCATATATGGGTGCTATGGCAGTTTTCGGAAAGTGTCAGAGAGGACTGGTCGCCTACAGTCCGTCCGCCTAAGCTTGGCGGGAACAAGAGGGTAGGGGTGTTTGCTACACGCTCTCCCTTTCGCCCTAACAGCATAGGACTTTCGTCGGTAAAGCTTGACAGAGTGGAATATGATGATAAGCTCGGAGTAGTACTCCATATTTCCGGTGCGGATATTATGGACAATACCCC
>JAZROS010000206.1:0-1565 GCA_045648825.1 Clostridia bacterium
ACAAGAGAAAAAACAAAAAGCCTATCTCTTAAATTTCGACTTTTTAAGAGACAGACTTTTCATTATTTTGTTAGTGCTGGACTGCAGTTTTCGGAAGCTTTTCTTTAAACAAAAGACCGATTGACCAAAGACCCGCAACACCAACCAAGGCAAAAACTATTCTTGCCGCAAGTGAGCCGGAACCGCCGAGGATTGCACTTACGAAATCAAATCCGAATATGCCTACGCTACCCCAGTTAATCGCTCCGATTATAACCAGCGACAATGCAAGGTTGTCTATGAAATCCATACCTTTTCCTCCGTTTCTTAAAAAGAGTTATTGCCGGCAATGATAGCATAACCGATAAAGTACAATTATAAACAGAGAATAATTTGTTAAATTTTAAAATAAAATATTAACAAAAAATCCGAGGTGAGGATATGAATAAAATGTGGCTGTATGCTCTTACTATTGCAATAATTGCAATAATTACCTTTGCTTTTTCCGTTTTTGCAAATGATGCAAACGAAAGGAACATCGAATTTCTTTCGTCATACGGCTGGTTAGTTGAAAATACACCCATAGAACGTGTAAATACTACGCTTCCTGCAGTGCCCGATGATGTTTTTAACGCATACAACAGACTTCAAATAGAGGCAGGTCTTGACCTCACATCACACCTTGGCAAAAGCTGTGTCAGGTACACCTATAAAGTTCTTAACTACCCAAAAGCTGTTGGCGATATTGTTCGTGCTAACGTCCTGACCTCAGGCGGTATAATTATTGCAGGAGATATTATGACCGTATCCTCAGACGGATTTATGCATTCCCTTGTTTTCCAAATTAGTTAAGATAATCCAGAGGATTTTTGTATTTGCCGTCTTTTAATACCTCAAAATGCAGGTGTGCTTCATCACAAAAATCTGCAAGTGCGCTTGTACCTATATGCCCTACTACATCGCCTTGCTTTACATTGTCGCCTATTGCAACTGTGGGATTTTCGTCAAGGTTTGAGTAAACGGTTGTGAGTCCGTCATTGTGATCGATTTGTACACTGTAGCCCAGCGAGCCCATAAACACTCTTGATACCACACCATCAGCCGCCGCAGATACGCTGTCGCCAACCTGTGCCTCTATATCTAAGCCATTGTGTGTACGCCATTCCTCAATACTTTCGTAGAATATCTGCTTATCAGAAAATTCGCCTAAAACCTTGCCCGAAACTGGATTAGTAAAAAACGCTGCTTCTTCTGCCTGCTGATTTTTTGCAGCATTTTCTGTATCGGGTGTGGTTGTTTCTTCTGCCTCCTCAGGCTCAGGTGTTATAACCGGTAATGGTGTTTCCTCCACCTCAGGCACAATAACATTCTCCCCTGCCTGCTCTGCAAGAAACCGCTCCTCTTCCTCATTCTTCTGGGCAAGATTATTAGCATAGCCTATCAGTGCTATAACAAGAATACAGCAGCAGATGGCTATGTATAAGCCTGCTCCGTCTCTCTTTTTTGTCCTTTTGTGTTCCATTATATTCCTCCATTCGCCCTGTTGGGCATTTGATACAAAGGTATTTTTACCCTCAGACAAAAAA
>JAZROS010000207.1:0-8409 GCA_045648825.1 Clostridia bacterium
GCACTGCTACTTCGTGGTTTTTGTAAACTTCCTTTACATCCTCAGGGTTTACTTTATGACGATAAACAAAATTATCGAAAACCATTCCACCCTCGCTTTGGAAACCGAGGTATTCGGAGTTAAGATTGAATGTACCCTTCAATCCGTACTTGTCCAGAAGCTCTATCATTCGGATATCCTGTGTAACACCATCATCATAGCTGAATGTGATTGCTTTTAATTTTCCATTCCACATAATTACTGACCTCTGGCTTCCTTGATTTTAGCTATAAACTGCTTTGCAGTTTCTGTAATCTTGTCATAATCGCCTGTCTTAGCGCCTGCTGTAAGTGATGAGCCTGCACCAACTGCTACTGCACCTGCCTTAATCCACTGTGCCACGTTATCAACATCAACACCGCCTGTCGGCATCATCTGTGCCTGAGGAAGCGGACCTTTGATATCCTTGATAATGGTCGGACCGTAAAGGTCAGCAGGGAAAATCTTAACGATGTCTGAACCTGCCTCCATAGCTGTAATAACCTCAGTTATAGTAGCACAACCTGGCATATAGGGTACTCTGTAACGGTTACAAAGCTTAGCAGCCTCTAAGTTAAAGGCAGGGCTTACAACGAAATTTGCACCCGAAAGAATAGCAATTCTTGCAGTTTCGGGGTCTAAAACCGTTCCTGCACCCAAAAGCATTTCGCCATTTGTATATTTAGCGGCAAGAGCCTCAATAACCTTGTGCGCACCGGGTACGGTAAAGGTCAGCTCGATAGACGGACAGCCGCCCTCTAAACAAGCGTCGCAGATACGCATTGCATCGTCGGCAGAGTTTGCGCGTACAACCGCAACCAAACCTGCATCGGTCATCTTGGTCAAAACCTGTTCTTTTAACATTTTTATCGCCCTTTCTTGATAAAATTATTTCATTATATATTATACCACTTTAATTTTTTGATTGCAATATATAAAATGGAAATTTTTTATATAAAAAAAGCACCTTAATAAAAGTAAGTGCTTTCGTGCATACGCCTATATTTTTTATGTTTTATTCTCTTAACAATTAGGAATATATCTCAACTCACAAATTAACATTATCAAATATTGAAAGCTATTATGATTACAACTATAAAACCTATAAACGTAACTACACCTGCTGCATTCTCATATCCCGTTTCGTACAAAAAGAAGCCAACGGTGAAAACCAAGAACGCACCAATAAAAAGCGTAAAAACTACCAGTGGCATAGTTAGTATAAAAAAGATTATTAAACATATAGCAAGCATAATCCATTGCCTCCTCTCATTTCTGACAAAATAACAGTATAGAGAATATTTTATTCTATATAATAATATTATATTCTAAAAATTTATTCTTGTCAAGAATATTATATGCAATAATTGAATATAAGAGGTGAGAGAATATGAAAAACTTGAAACTCATAAGGGTAATGAATGATTATACACAGTTAAAGGTGCAGATGGATACAGGGATAAGTCAGAGTGTTCTGTCAAAATACGAACGGGGAGATGCCATTCCGACGGGGGATAATCTTGTGATACTTGCAAAATATTATAACACCAGCATTGATTTTTTGATGGACTTAACAGATGAAAAGAAGCCTTATCCGCCAAAGAAATAACTGTATTATATAGAACATCCTTCTATAATACCGAAAACACTTGATTTCCAAATGACACCTCTCCACCGCCTGGCGGCGGAGCCTCTCCTCGAGGAGAAGCCTTATAATGAAATATGCCTAACAAAAAAAGCCTTCCCCTTGAGGGGAAGGTGGGTAGCGAAGCTACTCGGATGAGGTGTTAAGATGATTTAATATATCCTGACATACAACATCGAATTTTTTATTTATATCTAAATTGGAGTACCGTAATACATTTATTCCCAAGTTGTTTAGAAATTTGTCTCTTTCGACATCTTCCGCAATCCCTTTTTCTTCATAATGCTGTGAACCATCAAGCTCAATAACTGTTTTGCAAGATGCAATATAAAAATCAACAATATATTTTCCAATAACTTTTTGCCTGTTTACTGTTACAGGTAAATTTTTTAAGAAGTCATACCACAAATGACGTTCTTCTTTTGTCATATTTTTGCGTAATGCTTTTGCATTTGACGTAAGCTTGGGATTGTTTGTTTCGTTCATAATTAACACCTCATCCACCGCAAGCGGTCCCCCTTCTCCTCAAGGAGAAGGCTTTGTTTATGCTGCAAAGAGTGTATGTTCTATTAAAATTTTTGCACCGATAAATATAAGTATCACACCGCCGGCGATTTCTGCCTTGTTGCCGAATATATTACCGCAACAGCTGCCGAGGTACACACCTGCCATACATATTGCAAAGGTTACTATGCCTATAATTGCAGAAGACAGCAAAACGGGTGCGGAAATAGTTGCAAAGGTTACTCCGACTGCCAGTGCGTCAATGCTTGTTGCAATGGCAAGGATTGTAAGTGTTTTTATGGCAAGGGGATTGCCGATGTTGCTTTCCTCCTCTTTCTTGCTTATCGCCTCGTAAATCATCTTACCGCCAATAATGCCCAAAAGTGCAAATGCAACCCAATGGTCGAAGCTTTCTATAATACCCGCAAATGTGCTTCCTGCAAGGTATCCCAATACAGGCATCAGAAACTGAAATCCTCCGAAGAATAAGGCGATTTTCGCTGCCTGAGAAAACCGTACTTTGCTTAACATAATTCCGTCCGATACCGAAACAGAAAATGCATCCATTGCAAGACCTATGCCCAAAAATACTGCCTGAATTATTGTGTTAATACAATATACCACGAACCCCTGCTCCTTAACAAATCTCTATTTTTTTATCCCTTGCCATTAACTCGGACACGGCATCCTGAGGTGATTTTCCGTCATATAAAACAGCGTGAGCGGCTTCGGTTATTGGCATAGACACGTTGTATTTTTTGCCAAGCTCAAATGCTGCACTTGCAGTATTGACACCCTCAACCACCATATGCACCTCGTCCAAGGTTTCAGAAAGAGTTTTGCCCTGACCGAGAAGTATTCCTGCGCGACGGTTTCTTGAGTGCATACTTGTGCAGGTAACAATCAAATCTCCCACACCTGAAAGACCGGAAAAGGTCTCTTTATGAGCGCCCATAGCCACGCCAAGACGTGTAATCTCTGCAAGACCTCTTGTCATCAATGCCGCCTTTGTATTGTCGCCAAAGCCCATACCGTCCGACACTCCCGCACAAAGAGCAATTACATTCTTAAGTGCACCGCCAAGCTCGACACCGATAATATCGTCGCTTGTGTAGACTCTGAATACTTTGTTCATAAATATATCCTGAATTTCTTTTGCAGTTTCAAGACTTTCAGCCGCAACTACGTTTGTGGTAGGCAAGTTTCTACTTACCTCCTCTGCGTGCGACGGCCCGCTCATAACAGCGACTTTCGCCTGTGGGATTTCCTCCTTATATACCTCAGATAATCTTAAAAGAGTCTTTTCTTCAAGTCCTTTTGAGATATTTACAATAAGCTGTCCGTCGGGTATATGTGGGGAAAGCTGTTTTGCTACATTTCTGGTTGCAACAGACGGCGAGGCACAGACTACAAGATGGCTACCCTTAACACATTCCGCCATATCGTATGTGCAGGAAATGTTGTCGGGGAATGGTACTCCAGGCAAAAATTCCTTATTCTCTCTGTCTTGTGAAAGCCTATCGCTTTCGTCCTTTTTCCAGCTCCAGAGTGATACGTCATAGCCCTTATTTGCAAGCAATATAGCTATTGCCGTACCCCAGCTACCAGAGCCTATTACTGATATTTTCATATTGCTAAGCACCTTTCGTCAGTTCTTTTTGGCGAAAAGCTTGTTTTCTTCGCCGTGGATAAGTCTTTTGATATTTGAATGATGTCTTGCTATTATAAGTACTGCCAAGGCGAATGCGAAAATTATGGAAAAGACATCGATTTTTCCACTGCCGAGGCTAAAGGCAAGAAGCAAAACGGGGAAGAGTGCCGACCCGATTACAGAGCCTAAGGAAACGTACCTCGAAATTGCCATTATGGAAATTGCGATAACAAGGCAAATAAGCCCCACCTGCCAGTTAAGTGAAAGTATAACACCGAGTCCTGTTGCAACGCCCTTTCCGCCGCGAAATCCGAAAAATACGGGGAAGTTATGCCCCAAAGCCACAAAAAAGCCTGCGATATACGGCAATGAGCCTACTATATGCTTTGACAGCTCGTCATTGGTTGCCAGATGACAAAGGAAAATGTCATCAACAAGACGTGCTATTAAAACGGCAATAACACCCTTTAAAACATCTAAAAGAAGTGTTGCGATTGCCATTTTCTTGCCGTAGGTACGGAGCATATTTGTTGCTCCTGCATTGCCTGAGCCTGATGTTCTTATGTCCGAGCCTGTCAAAGCCTTTGACAGTATAATAGACGGGTTTACGCTCCCTATAAGATATGCTGCTATTGCGATTACTATGCCGATTGTAATTATCATAAAATCACTTCCTATTATGCTTTTTTTATTTATCCTTATCGCCCTTTTCGCGAAGAATAAACCTTATTGGTGTGCCTGCAAAGCCAAATGCTTCACGGATACGGTTTTCTATATAACGAAGATAGGAGTAGTGGAAAAGGTCGGTTGAGTTACAGAACAACACAAATGTCGGCGGTTCGGCAGAAGCCTGTGTTCCGTAGTAGATTTTAAGTCTTTTACCCTTGTCTGAGGGCGGCTGCTGTCTTGCCATAGCATCGTTTAGAATGTCATTTAGCATACCTGTAGAAATTCTGCGTTTGTGCTGAACGTTTGCCTCGTTTATCTCCTCGAACAGCTTATCAACTCTCTGTCCTGTCTTAGCCGAGATAAAGAGAATAGGTGCATACTGCATATATGCAAAGCCCTCTCTTACACGGTCGGTAAAGGCCTGCATTGTTTTGCTGTCCTTTTCAATTAAGTCCCATTTGTTAACTGCAATAACAGAAGCTTTGCCCTGCTCGTGTGCATAGCCTGCGATTTTGGTATCCTGCTCGGTTACACCCTCCTCGGCATCGAGCATAATTACGCACACATCGCTGCGGTCTACGGCAGCTAAAGAACGGACCACGCTATACCTTTCAACCACTTCGTCTATCTTGCCGCGTTTTCTCATACCTGCAGTGTCGATTAAAGTATATTTGATGCCGTCCTTTTCGTAGCTTGAGTCGATGGCATCACGGGTTGTGCCCGCAATGTTTGATACAATCACTCTGTCTTCGCCGAGTATGCGGTTTATAAGACTTGATTTACCTGCATTAGGTCTTCCGATTACGGCAATTTTGATTGAATTGTCTTCACCTGTGGTGTCGCTGTCCTCGGGGAACTGCTCGCAGACTGCGTCTAAAAGGTCGCCTACACCAAGTCCGTGTGTTGAGGAAATAGCTATCGGGTCGCCTAAGCCGAGGTTGTAAAACTCATAAAACTCTGCAGGCGGCTCGCCTATGGAGTCTGCTTTATTTACTGCAAGCACGATTTTCTTCTGTGCCTTCAGCATCATTGATGCCACGTCCATATCGTTTGCAGTAACACCGTCATGCAGATTTGTCATAAGAATTACTACGTCTGCCATTTCTACGGCAAGCTCTGCCTGACGACGCATTTGTGATAATATCTCATCCTTTGAATTAGGCTCAATACCGCCCGTATCAATAAGAGTAAAATGCTTGTCAAGCCAGGAAACATCAGCATAAACTCTGTCTCGGGTAACACCTGGAGTGTCCTCGACAATGCTTATTCTGCGTCCTGCAATCTTGTTAAAGAGTGTAGACTTTCCGACATTCGGTCTGCCTACTATTGCAACTATCGGTTTCATTTCTTTTCTCCTGTTTCTTAAAATTCAAGTTCTGCACCAATTATAGCCTCTAAGAAGATATATCCGTCGTTGGAGACGGGTGTTATTTTTATATTTAACTTACCTGAAAGCTCTTGGAGAGTTATGTTGTCAAGGAAAATATCCTCGCCATCACGGAGCATACTGTCTGGTATCAAAAGCTCGTCAAAGCCTGAGAGGTCTCCGACGGTTTTTATAATATCACCTGCCACAACAAGTCCTGCAACATTAACCCCTCCGCCAAAAAACTCATTTTTTACGGCAAAAACCTTTATTGAAATATCGGTTCTTTCTTCGATGCGGTCTGCAAGACCTTGTATAAACTCTGCTGCAAGCTCGCCTGTGGCGATTGCAACCTTGCGTTCTGGACAATTTTTTGGTATCCGCTCTATTGCATCATTAAACTCCTCCAGCATTGATGCTATAAGTCCCACGCCGTTTTCTATCTGCGGGAACCCTTCGTATTCATCTGCGGTAGGAACAGGAAGCCCTGCATTTAAGTAAAACTCGTCTGCCAGGTAAACAAATCTTGTGCCGTGCTTTTTAAATATTCGCTTTTGGTGTTCTTCCACCTGTTTAACAACGGCTAATGAGCTTTCCTTGTCAAAAGGCTCAATTTTGCAAAGTCCCTCACGGTAACGTGTAAGTCCGACAGGCACTACCGAAAGACTTGCAGTATATGGGAGAAGTGATGCCAAATCTTCTATTGTGCGGTCAAGCTCCGCTTTGTCATTAAAATCGGGACAGAGCACAATCTGACAGTTCATATAAAGGCCTGCCTCGGCAAATTTCTTCATTCGCTCAAAGATATTGCCTGCAAAGCGGTTATTCAGCATCTTTTGCCTTAGCTCAGGATTGGTTGTATGCACCGAAATGTTTATCGGTGAAACTCTCATTCTTATAAGGCGGTCTATGTCCTCGTCTGCCATATTTGTAAGGGTAACATAGTTTCCCTGAAGAAAGGACAGCCTTGCGTCGTCGTCCTTAAAATACACCGTTTCCCTCATACCCTTGGGAAGTTGGTCTATAAAGCAGAAGATACACTTATTTAGGCAGCTTTGTGCACGGTCGATAAGCCCCTCCTCAAATTCTATGCCCAAATCCTCGTAGTCATTCTCAATGGTAATAACCTCGATATCACCGTTTCTCTTCTTAATCTCAAGCTCCACCTCGTATTCGGCAATGAGATAGCGGTACTCGAGAATGTCGAGCGGTGCTTCGCCGTTTATACTAAGGAGCATATCGCCCTCTGCAATTCCTGCCTCGCTTGCAAGAGACTCTGGCTCTACATATCCGATTGTCCTGTTTACAGAATGCAATACAACCCCTCCTTAGCATATTATTCCATTATATATTTTCTCATAAATTGGCACAAATATCAAGTAATTTTATGCAAAAAGTGAAATTTTGTTGACCTTAACTAATATTTTTGATACTATTAAAGAAAAAACAAAGGACAGATAAAATGAAGAATATTCGTATATTACTTTCTGTAATGCTTATGTCGGTACTGTGTGCCTGCGGTGGCGAGATTGCGGAAATGCCAGCTCCGACACCGAAAACGCCTGTTACAACAAAGGTCAGTTTTGTCGGCTGCGGCGATAATATTATATACAAGGGCAATGTTATAGATGCCAAGGCACTTCACTTTGATGGCGGAAGACAGTATAATTTTAAGCCTATGTACGAAAATGTTGCCGAAACGGTCAAAAATGCCGATATTGCATTTATCAATCAGGAAACGGTTATGTGCGGAGAGGGATATGAGCTTAGCTACTATCCTACCTTTAACAGCCCTCGTGATGTAGGCTATGATTTACTTGAAGTAGGCTATGACGTTATAAATATCGCCAATAACCATATGCTCGACAAAGGCTCGGAGGGACTTTTAAGAACGATTGAGTTCTGGAAGGGTATGGACTGCCTTATGATTGGCGGTTATGAGAACGAGGCAGATTTTGACAGTCTGAGAATTATCGACAAAAATGGCATCAAAATTGCATTTTTGTCCTATACATATGATACAAACGGCTTTAAGGTTTCCAAGTCAAGTGAAATAAAAATCCCGTATATAGAGGATGAGGATATAAAACGGCAGGTTGAAATAGCAAGGGCAAGTGCGGATTTTGTGGCGGTGTCAGTGCATTGGGGTGAAGAAGGGCATATGACTCCAAGTGATGAGCAAAGACGTGTAGCACGGCTTATGGCGGATTTGGGCGTTGATGTGATTTTAGGCCACCATCCGCACGTTATACAGCCTGTAGAGTGGATTGATGGCGTGAACGGCAATAGAACACTTTGCGTTTACTCGCTCGGTAATTTTGCTGCAGAGCAGGCTTATGACTATAATATGGTAGGCGGTATGATTATGTTTGATATTATAAAGACTGATGACCAGAAGCCGTATATTGAAAATGTGGTGTTTAACCCGACGGTTTTCCATTATAACTCGAATTTCAGGGGTAACAAGGTGTACTTTATGCAGGATTACACACCAGAACTGGCTGCCAGACACGGTGTCAGCGGATATTACAAAAAATCGTTATATTATGACAGACT
>JAZROS010000208.1:0-2456 GCA_045648825.1 Clostridia bacterium
CATATTCCGAATAGTCCGCCGCCCAAAGTTACTGCAAATATTATCAAAAGAGGTCTTGCCTCAAGCATATTTCCCATAATTTTAGGCCCGATAAAGTTGCCGTCTATCTGCTGGAGTACTATCAAGGCTATTGCTACCCATATTGCCTGAAATATTCCGCCTGTAAGAAGTGTTATTATAATGCAAAGAATTACGGCAATAATTGCACCGAAATATGGAATAAGGCTTAAAACACCCATTATTAAGCCGAGTATCATAGCATATTTTACTTTAAGAATACTTAAAATAATGGTGCTCAATATGCCTATTATAAGACAGTCCATTACAATGGAGAAGATATACTTTGAGAATATGTCGTTTGTTTTTGCCGCATATTCAGTGAATTTATTAACCTTTTCGCGTGCGAGGAAAAGGTTTAAAAGACGTTTTATTCCTGCTGAAATGAGCTGTTTATCTGCAAGCATATATATTGATATAATAATCGAGATAAAGGTGGTTATGACACCTGATGTTAAGCTTAGTACACCCTGTGCATATTTCCCTATTTCCGACAGATTAAGGTTTTTGATAAAGCCTTGTATTGCAGCTATTGCACTTTCCTTATCAAAAAGAATAATATTTATATCAAATCTTTTTTGCCATTCGGAAATTTTTTGCAGTATATCGGTCAGGTATTTTGGTATATTAAGGTATAAATCATAAAGGTTTTTGCTTACAGCAGGAACGATTAGTCTTAATATTACCGTAAGTGCTATTACAAGTACAAGATATATCGCCGTTATTGATATTCCTTTGGAGTGATTTTTCAGAAGTTTTGAATTTGACTTAATCAGAATTCCTTGGAATTTCTTGATGGGAGTATTTAATAGGTATGCAATTATGAAGCCTGTTATAAACGGGCTTAACGCATTTATAATTCTTCCGATATAGCTAAAAATAAAATTAAAGTTATCTACCGTTTTGTAAACAATAATAATTCCCGATACAAAAAGGAAAGCTAAAAACCAAGTGGAATATTTTTGTTTCATCAGAAATTTTCTCCTTTGTTATTAAAAATTAAGGGAGTCGCCCTTTGACATAAAAGCGACCCCCATCAAAGCCTTTACTCTTTGTAAGGTTATTTTACTATAATAACAGATGCTGCTTCGAAAGCTCCGTTAGAGTATGTGCCGTAAACGCTAATAATATTACCTTCCTTAACATCACGGAACTGCTTGGTGCTTCCTGATGCTGTGATAAAGGTTGTTTTGCTATCCTTGCAATATACGTTTTCTTCGTATGAGTTGCCGGTTGAGTCGGTAGTAGCAATTTTGATGAATTTATATGCGGAGTTTACAGAAATAACTGTACCGGTAAGATTACCCTCTGTAGCCTGACTGGTAATTGTTGAAATTTTTACAACAGCTTCGCTTTCTGTTGTGATGGAAACCTTGTCGCCAACTCTAAAATCATAGAGTGTTCCTTCTTCGCCGTTTATGGTAATTGCAATACCGCTTGATACGTCATATACTTTTTCTTCGTTGTTTACGAGTACGGTAATAGTGGGATATTGTGAGATATTTACCGCGCGGATTGTGCCCTCAACAGTTCTTCTTAACGATGTTGCCACTATTTTTGAAATAACACCGTATTCCGTTGTGATTGTAACCTTATCGCCGCGATAAATTGAGTTCATATCAGCTGCAGAACCGTCCTTAATTACAGACACACTGCTTCCTACTAAAAGCTCCATACCGTCATACACATCGTCTGCGTGGCTTATAACGATTGAAGGAGTTTCAGCGCTGTGATTGATTGCTTCTATTGTAGCAGACTTAATTGTTTCGCTTCTTTCGGTGCCGAAGATACTTTCTACCTTGCCGCCTGAGAGGCTTAAAACAATATAATCACCTGCTGTAAAATCGCGGATTGTAGCTGTTTTTCCGCTCTTTGTAATATCGCTGATACCGCTGATGCAGGTATATGTTTCGGCTTTGTTTGTTGCGGGATTGGTTACAGATACATAAAGTGTGCCCTCAACATTCTGATAGCCGCTGTAAATAGCTTTTACATCACGGTCTGGCTCTGCTGAGTTTATGTCCACATACTGAACCTTTTCCTCAGAAACTGTTACGATTGCTCTTACGCCTGCTTCGATGTTCTTTGCCTGAACTTTATCTCCTTCTAAGAAGAAGACAGAGTCCTCGGTATAAGGATAAGAACTCTCAGTACCTTCTGCATCAGAAACGGTTAAGGTCATATCCGTTGTGTTTACTGCAACTACCTTAACCTCGTTGTATGATGAATTCATAACCTCGACAGTTTTTGAAAGCATTACCGCAATTTGTGAACGCAAAACCTCTGTGTTGGGCGAGAAGCTGCCGTCGCCGGTACCGCTCATTATGCCCTTTTCTGTTACATAATATACATACTTCTTGGCTGCTGAAGGAATTTCTGAAACGTCTGTGTACTCAAGG
>JAZROS010000209.1:0-3066 GCA_045648825.1 Clostridia bacterium
AAGAAGGTATCATCTACCCTGCATTTATCGAATCTGTTGAACCTGGTTATCAGCTCATTCAGTCAGGCACAGTAGGTTACTGTCCTGCGGCGAGCTACTCAGACCCCAACTCACCCAACTCAGACGAAAATCTCTTAAAGGTCAACTTCCCTGAAGGTGAACTTGTTAACGCTAAAATGGTAAGAGGTCCTGAAGGCAAGTTTGGTATGAGAAGTTGGGGATATCCCTGCCACGTAGTATCATTTGGTAACAAGGGCGAAGAATCACCTGTTAAGGCTACCAAGATATTACAGATGTTAGAAGAAATGTATACAAACGAAGCCCTTTTGACAGAAATCAGACTTGGTAAGGAAGGTTTCTCATATACACGTGATGAAAACAACACAGGTGTAAATACATTCGTTGCTACAGCTGATTTCACAGAGGGTTCACAGAAGAGACTTGCAGGTTATGAATTTGGTTTTGCAGGCCCCACATTCTTCTCACCCATCACACCCAGCGAAGAAGTTTACCAGAAAAACCTTACACCTGCTATCAAAGAATGGCAGGCACAGTACTCAGAAATCGAAGCTTGCTTAACAGACCTTTTCTACAACGTTGACATCGTTCCTTCAGCTCCTACATACATCCAGGATATGCGTAACGGTCAGCAGGCTATTATGGCACAGATTATCACAGGCAATATGTCAGCAGACCAGTACATCCCCGAATTCACAAAGATCTGGGAAGCAACAGGTGGTGCTCAAATGCTCGAAGAAGCAAGACAGCAGGGCGACATCTTAGCTGAAATCTATGGCAAAATTGGTATCGAAGGCTAATAGATAAATAATAAAAACACGCAGAGAAATGAACTGCACCAGTTTGTGCAGACAGCACAAAAAGAACCCCTATGGTAGCAAATATCAACTTTTAAGCAACATACTGACATCGCATTTCTTGTGGTGTCAGTTTTGTTTTTAGTTGTATTCTTTCATTATTGTAGAAATGTATGTATTCGCCTATGAGAAGGCGAGCATCCTCGTAGGTTTGCAGTTTTGTTCGATAAATGCACTCTGTTTTGAGAATAGAAAAGAAATTTTCTGCCAAAGCATTGTCATAAGGATTGCCTTTTCTTGACATTGACGGAGTTATGTTGTATGATTTAGTCAGGCGATAATATGCTTGCGATGTATATTGAAAGCCTACGTCACTGTGGAGTTGCAGCTCTGCTGTGACCTTTTCTCTTTTTTTAGCCTCTTTGATTGTAGAAAGCACAAGGTTAATATTTTGTTCTGTTCCGGTTTTGTAAGCAACTATGCTGTTGTCATATAAATCTCTAATTACAGATAAATACAAAGTTCCTTGGTTAGTTTTAATGTACGAAATATCCGTAACCCATTTTTGATTTGGTCTTTCTGCATTGAAATCTCTATTTAATAAATTAGGATAACGGTGCAAATATTCTCCATAGTTACGATACTTTTTTCTTCTGACAACAGATAACAAGTTGTATTTCCGCATTACACGAAGGATAGTTTTAGGATTGTGATATATGCCCTGTCTTTCGAGCCATATATGTACTCTGCGATAACCGTAAGTTTTCCCACACCGTTCCTGACATTCTTTAATCTTTTCTGCCAGTGGCAAATCTTTTGCAGGTACATCCATCCGAGATACATAACCGTAATATCCACTTCTTGAAACACCGAAAAATCTACACATTTCACTAATTGAATATTGCTCTTTATGACGATAGATAACCATGTATTTTATACTTGTTCTCACTTCCTTTCTGTGAGCGAGAGAAAATCCCGCATCAGTTCATTTTCCATCTCCAATGCTTTAATCTTTGCTTCTTTGCGAGCGAGAATATATTTTAGTTCGGCAACTTTATCCTGCTCATTTACAACATAGTCTTTTGGTGGTCTGCCTTTACGTCTCAAAGCCATCCCTGCTTCAACCTTCCGTTGTTTCATATTGTATCGGCTGATGAAATTATGTACTTGCTCGTATGTAAAACCATATTTTTCGCCAATTTCTCTTAATGTATATCCTTTGGCTTTGAGTTCTAATATCTCTTTTTCGTATTCTTTAATGTGTCGATAACTTCTTGGCATAAAAATTCCCCCTATGATATTTTTATTATACCATAGGGGGTGCTTTTTTTCTATTGTCCGTTTTTACTGGTTCTGTTCATTGCTTACCGTTTCAGCGTGTCGAGAAACTCGACATGCTGAGGAGACTTCGATAAAAGGTAGGGATATTCGACGAACACAAATTCGTCGGCGTACGTGGGTACGGTAGAGTTTGTGTTCGTCGGAAGCAAGCAACAGAGCGGTTTTCTCAATAAAAACCGCTCTGTCATTTTCAAAACCGTTATTTTAATTTTGTGTGCTCAAATTTAATCTTTTTTATTTTGCTTGCGGTAGACCTGCCTTTTTCGACAGTCTGAAAGACGGTAAGCTTATTGCTTACCGTCTTTTACCATATTTTCCCCTACTTTAAAAATATCTCCTGCGCCCATCGTGAAGATTATATCTCCCTCCTGAGCAGTTTCTTCAAAATACTTTTCTATATCTGTAAATTCTTTTATATACTTTGCACCCTCGATAGCATCTGCCAATTCACGAGAATGTATAAGTCCCGTATCAGGCTCACGGGCTGCAAAGATATCAGTGATAACTAAATCATCACAATCTGTGAAGCTTTTTGCAAATTCCTCCTTGAGCGCATAAGTTCTTGTGTATGTGTGAGGCTGAAAAACGCATCTTACACGCGCAGCTCCCGTTGCACGAGCCGCAGAAAGTGTTGCCTTTATCTCTGTCGGATGATGAGCGTAATCGTCATAGATTTTTGCACCATTCACATCACCTTTATACTCAAAACGCCTGTTTGTGCCGCTGAACGATGACAGCCCCTTTGCTATTCCCTCTTTCGACACACCCAAAAGCCTTGATACAGCAAGCACCGCCAAAGAATTTGACACATTGTGAAGTCCGGGAACATTCAGTGTGATGTGAGCAAAAAACTCACCCTTTTCCATTACATCAAACTCAGGATATCCTTGTTGTGAAAAAACAATATTTT
>JAZROS010000210.1:0-1501 GCA_045648825.1 Clostridia bacterium
TACAGGTGCACACAAGCTTAATCACTGTATGGGTGAAGGACTTTTGGCTAAATATATGGGTAAGAAAAAGCTCATTGCCGAAACTGGTGCAGGTCAGCACGGTGTTGCTATTGCAACTGCTGCTGCGTATTTCGGTATGGAATGCGATGTGTATATGGGTGAGGTTGATATCGAAAAGCAGCATCCGAATGTTATCAGAATGAAGATGCTTGGTGCGAATGTTATACCTGTAACCAAAGGACTTAAGACCTTGAAAGAGGCAGTTGACGCAGCATTTGAGGCATATCTTAACGAGTATGACAATGCTATCTACTGCATAGGCTCTGCGTTAGGACCGCATCCTTTCCCGAAGATGGTTAGAGATTTTCAGTCGGTAATCGGTATTGAGGCAAGAGAACAGTTTGTTGAAATGACAGGTATTATGCCCGATGCGGTTTGTGCTTGTGTCGGCGGTGGCTCTAATTCACTTGGTATGTTTACACCGTTTTTGGCAGACCCTGTTAAGATTTACGGCATTGAGCCTCTTGGCAGAGGTGAAAAGGTAGGCGACCATGCAGCTACAATGAAGTTTGGTACAAAGGGCAGAATTCACGGCTTTGACACATACGTTCTTCAGGATAAGGACGGCGAGCCGTTACCTGTATATTCTATTGCGAGCGGACTTGATTATCCGGGTGTAGGACCTGAGCACGCATACTTAAGAGATGTAGGCAGAGTTCAGTACGAAACTGTTTCTGATGAGGAAGCGATGGAAGCGTTCTTCCTGCTTTCAAGATATGAGGGTATTATTCCCGCAATCGAGAGTGCACACGCTGTTGCATATGCAATACGTTATGCCAAAGAAAACAAATCAGGCTCAATCCTCGGTTGTCTTTCGGGCAGAGGCGATAAGGATATCGACTATGTTTACGAAAACTATGGCTGTGGAGAAAAGTTCAAGCTTGATTACGAAGTGTAAAATATTAAAACCGCACCTTTTGGTGCGGTTTTTGTGTTTACCAGTCTATAAGATTATCTACAATTTCTCTTTGCTCGGTCGCGGTTTTTCTAAGGTATATACGGGTTGTTTCTATGCTTTCGTGCCCCATAAGGTCGGCAAGAAATGCAATATCCCCCGAACGTGAAAGAAAGCTTTTGGCAAATCGGTGCCTGAAGGAATGAGGATATACAACCGCTGTGTCAATGCCGTAATTGCTTGCGAGCTTTTTTAGCTGACCTGAAATACCTCTGGTAGAAATCCTATTGCCGTACTTATTTAGAAAGAAAAATCCGCTTTCAATTTTGTTCTCATTTAACCATTTGAGTGCCTCCGTCTGCAAGGCTTTAGGGAAATAAATACGTCTTAGCTTTCCGCCTTTGGAATAGAGGTCAAAATGCCCGATTTTTATATGCTCAACCTTGATTTTAACAAGCTCGCTTATTCTTGCGCCTGTTGAGGCAAGAAAGCGTATAACAAAATACCAGAACATTTCCCCGTCCTTTTTAAGACAGTTTTTGAAAT
>JAZROS010000211.1:0-1565 GCA_045648825.1 Clostridia bacterium
ATAAAAAAGTGTTGACAAGACATAATAAATGTGGTATTATGTAGAAGTTGTCGATGAGACATGCGTGATTAGCTCAGTTGGTAGAGCACCTGACTCTTAATCAGGGTGTCCAGGGTTCGAGCCCCTGATCGCGTACCAAAAACTGAAAGATACCGAAGGTGTCTTTCAGTTTTTTTTATTGCGAAAGGGCGAGAACCCGAAGGGAGAGATCGCGGAGCCACCAAGAAGACGAGCGAAGAGATGTCTGATTGGAGCTGGCGAAGCATACAAGCGAGCGAAGCGAGTCGTAGCCCCTGATCGCGTACCAAAACCGTTGAGATCGTTGATTTCAGCGGTTTTTTTGTTTACAATTTTCTAAAGTGCATATAATATATCTTACAATACGGAGGAATAAATATGTGCACTGCAATTACCTACAAAACAAAGGACCATTATTTCGGAAGAAATCTTGATTTGGAATATGCTTACAACGAGACGGTTACAGTTATGCCTCGTAACTTTCCTCTTATGTTTCGGCATAAGGGGACTATGAACAGACATTTTGCCGTTATTGGAATGGCGTACGTTGTTGACGGCTATCCCTTGTATTATGATGCCATTAACGAAAATGGTCTTGCTATGGCTGGACTTAGTTTTACAGGAAATGCTGATTATAAGAATATAAAAGAAAATTTCGATAACATTACACCGTTTGAATTTATCCCGTGGATATTAGGTCAATGCCGTGATATTGATGAAGCATTAAGATTGCTTGAAAAAGTAAACATAATTGACGAGAGCTTCAACAAGGAACTCCCGAATACTCCGCTTCACTGGATGATAGCGGATAAGGACAGAGCTATTGTAGTTGAGCAGGTAAAAGACGGATTAAAGGTGCATAATAATCCTGTCGGTGTTCTTACAAACAATCCTGAATTTAATATTCAGCTTTTCGGTTTAAATAATTATATGGGACTTTCAAGAGAGCCTGCAACGGATACTTTTTGTAAGGATATTAAGCTTAACGAATACAGCAGGGGAATGGGTGCATTAGGCCTGCCGGGAGATTTGTCGTCAGCATCACGTTTTATAAGAGCAACATTTACGAAATTAAACTCTATTTCTGGCGAGGGAGAAAAAGAAAGTGTAGGTCAGTTCTTTCATATTCTGACATCTGTCGAGCAACAGAGGGGATTAGTACATCTTGGTGAAAATAAGTACGAGTTTACTGTATATTCCTCCTGTTGTAATTTAGATAAGGGTATTTATTACTACAAAACCTACGATAATCACAGAATTACTGCAGTAGATATGCACAGAGAGAATTTGGATTTAAATAATCTTATAAGCTATTCTTTGCCAGAGAAAGAGGATATTCTTTATATAAACTAAGCATAAAAACTGTCGGATTGGAAATAATTATTATATCAATGAAATAAAGGAGCAGATATTATGATTGAACAAGATTCGATAAGATTACTGCGTGAATGTGATGCAGGAGTAAAAATGGGGATTTCATCTATTGAGGACGTTTTGGGTAATGTCAGTAACAGTGAGCTTGAAAAATTGCTGACCGACTGCAAAAA
>JAZROS010000212.1:0-4009 GCA_045648825.1 Clostridia bacterium
TCTCTTTTTGAGAGCCGATCCCTTTCTATTGGACAAAGTCAAATAGAAACGGCTCGCACACGCAGTCGAAGAGCCGCGATTAGCAGAGCATAATACCCCGCCTCAATAAAGAATCAGTAAGAAATGAAGGTTCGTACAGACATTTGACAGTGGGTGTATTATGCCCTGCCGAACTTTCATTTTAAGAGCCATATAGAGTAATTGAAGATTAATATTAGATTACATTTGACAATGATTTTAATTTGTATATGGCTCTTGTATGATTGATGATTCTCTTTTCGAAATGATATATTACCTATCTTTTTTAAATGATATTTTGAAATTACTTTCATTCCCTCAAAAAAGGATTGTGCTGACCGTCCTTTCGAGATTACTTTCTTTTCGAGTTTGGGTCAGCACAATCTGCTAAAAGATTTTGATACCCCTCGTTTTGAAATGATATATGACTGTCATTTCGAAATGAGGGGGGAGAAAATTTTCGTACACAAAATTATTTTCGTCAGGAGAATCCGAAATATTTTAATGACGAAAATGCATTTATTATCACCATTTTAGTTCACAGTTTTTTACGCAGTACTCGTGTCCCTATCACTGCGTTGAAATAGAATTTTTGAAGAAAGGAGAAGGTTTGCTATGTCAGATTCTAATAATATTACAGTGCTAATCCCGGGTTTGTATAAAAACTTGTTGGCACAGGTTGAAGCAATTTACAAGCACAGCAACGAGCTTAGCTTTAAAACAAGAGCACGGTATTATGAAGCGACAAAAAGGTTCTGTAAGTTTTTAGCCGATAATTATCGTCTGCAAAACTTTAAGAACGTGGAAGATCGACACTTTAAAGCCTATGTTGAGCATTTGAAAGAAAACAATTCTGCCGCTACTATTCAATCCGATCTATCAGGCATACGTTATTTCTACAGAAAGTCCGGTAGTAAAAACAGGCTATCCCCTAATAGCAAGTTAAATCTACCGAAACGAGCAACAGGTGTAAAAGACCATTCGCTATTTGATGAAGAGATTAGCCGTATGCGACAGTTGGCCATTGAAAAAGGCCGACAGGATGTGGTTATCGGCATAGACTTTGCCAGTGAATTTGGTTTAAGGCTTGAAGAGATTTGCACCCTTAGAGTTGAGTATCTTATGTCTGCGTTAAAAACGGGTCAGCTCGTCATAAAAGGCAAAGGCGGTCAAACAAGAGTTATTGATTTAAGTGCAAAGCAACGAGGTATTATTACTGATTATTTGAACTATGCAAGGTGTTCAGGTCGATACCCAAGAGACTATATAATCTCAGGGAGTGAAAAAGGCGGCGTTCAACGAGAAAAGCGTTCATTGCAGAATTGGATGAGTTATAACAGAAAATACTTTATGGTAGAAAACCGTGAGGATTTGAGTGAAGATGGCAAAAAGAAAAGAACTGAAACAATCTCTTGGCACAGTCTGAGACACACCTATGCACAAAGGACTTATGCTGAAGCGTTGAAAGAAAGACCACGCAGAGCACGAAAGATTGTAAGCGAAAACTTAGGTCACCACAGAACCGAAGTAACAAGAATTTACTTGGCGGATAAGCCGAAGAAATGATTAATTAATTAATTAAAATTATGAAGGAAGAATTTAAATTGACGATAATATCCTGCTGACGAAAATCCGTAGGATTGATATATAGGGACAATCAAAGGAAATAAAGGTCGGGCGCTCTATTGCCCGAAGTAAATGGCGGTGGCACCCGTCACCGCCTGTAAGGAGAATTTATATGTTATATGTTTCAAAGCCTACCTCCGGCGGAAATGGAGGTTATAAAGATTAAGGAGACTAACTATTAAAAGTCAAGTCTAAAAATCAAAAAATGTTGTGAATTGTAAGACGGTAAAAAAAGGCATAACGAAACAGACGTCAAAGACGCCGGATTTCAAATTATTAGGGAAATTAAGTTTTGGCTATGTAAGGTTGTCCCGACTTTTGTAAAGCAAAAATGAGACGAACTAATTTTTTAGCAGCATGAGAGATGGCAACATTGTAGTGCTTACCCTCAGAACGCTTCTTGGCAAGATAATCTGCAAATAAAGGATTCCAATTGCAAACAAACTTTGTTGCATTGAAAAGAGCATATCTCAAATAGCGAGAGCCACGTTTTTCCATATGTGCATAGCAATTGTTGAGCTGACCGGATTGGTAAGTAGATGGAGAAAGCCCTGCGAAGGCTAAAATTTTGTCAGGCGAATCAAAGTTATTAAAATCACCAATCTCAGCGATAATCATTGCACCCATACGGAGACTAATGCCTGGAATTGTAGTAATAGGAGAATCTATTTTATCCATTATGGATTGGATAGCTGATTCAATTTC
This sequence comes from Clostridia bacterium, assembly GCA_045648825.1. GTDB lineage: Bacteria > Bacillota > Clostridia > UBA1381 > UBA1381 > HGM11525. Next base: position 2,350 of record JAZROS010000212.1, read on the forward strand.
AGCAATCTCATTATTAAATTCTTTAATGAGTTTAATAGTATGTTTAAGTTCTAAAGCTTTAGCGGGCATATATGTACCGATAGAATTTCTTGCCGCCTCACGAATTTGAACGGCTTTATCTTTGGTATAGCGTCCTTTAGATGCTGTATAAATCAAATTTGTAAGGTGTGTAAGATGAGATTCGGCAATATGCTTTGCACTGGGGAATTCGCTTAATAATGCATAAGACGAAGATAAGTGCAAATTAGAAAGCAAATATTCTAATTCAGGAAATAGAATGTTTACCAATCTTGAAACGGAAGATTTAAGTGTTGCTCGCTCCTTTACCTTGTCAAACCTGTATCTTGTTAGTGACTTTAGTTCGGAGTTGTGGTATGCTATGTTTGAGTAGGGCTTGAGGCTCACATCAGACATTAGCATAGAAGCAATCGTTCTTGCATCCACACGGTCAGTCTTAGTTTTTCTAAGAGTTTGGCTCTTACGGTAAAGGTTGGTATGCAAAGGGTTAATGACATAGGTTGGTAGGCCATTGTCGAGAAGAAACCCAAGAAGGTTGTAACTGTAATGTCCTGTGGCCTCAAGCCCTACCTTTATTTTTGAGCCGCCAATACCTGTACAGGTATTGATTGTTTGAAGAAGATGTTCAAAGCCTTCTTTACTATTCGCAATGGTAAAGACATCGGCAAGAACCACTCCTTCGGAATTTATGATGAAGCAATCATGCTTGTCCTTTGCAACATCAATTCCAACAAAAATCATGTTTGTACCTCCGATTGATTTATTTTGATGCTGTTATCCACAGGGTCCAATGCTTTGTAACCTCGTTCTAAATAAACCGTCGGGCGGTATCTAACTGATTAACAATACTGCAAAGGTCTGTGGTTGGAGCCTCCTTGAAACCGTTTTTCGGTAGGTGAAACGTACCAATCCACGGCACCGTTTACAGTGTAGCATATTGTCCTTGGAGAGGGACATAAAAAACTACTACTTTATTATACGAGGTGAATGCTATGAGCGATCCTAAAATTGTTTTTAAATCGGATGTTCCCGAAGATGCGCTTAGTTCTTTAGCTATGTTCATGATGGAAGAGATGGAGCGTTTTATCGAAAGCGACATTGGAAAAGAAGAGTTTGAAAGATTGATGAGAGAGGCTTCGGAAGACGACGAAGATTAAGATATAAGCGGTACGGCTGTACTGCCGTACCGCTAAATAAAATTATTAACGAAAATGGAGTGTATAAAAATTGTTTTATGTATTGACTATAAACCGTTTATGTGTTATAATAAACACAAATCATTTGGAGGTGAGTTAGAATATGAATATTGTAGGAGAACGACTAAAAGAACTAAGGGTTCAAGCACGTTATTCCCAAAAGCAGTTAGCGGAACTGTGTGAGACAACACAAGCAACCATCGGTCGCTATGAAATGGGTGTTGCCGAACCACCGTTCCAAAAACTACTGTGGTATGCAGACTTCTTTAATGTATCCTTGGATTATATCTTTGGAAGAACTGATAACCCGCAAGGTATGCAAAAATACCCGGCAATTAAATCGGCACTTGAAAAGGATGGCGGTTTGGAAGCGCTAATGACAATGTGCTTTACTCCCGGGACTGTGTTCAACGAAAAGCTGAAAGAGGTCATTTCCCAGATGCTTC
>JAZROS010000213.1:0-13973 GCA_045648825.1 Clostridia bacterium
CAATGCCAAGGTATATATGGAAAACAAGACAGGAGTAACCTTTAAAGACGTTGCTGGTCAGGAGGAGGCAAAGGAGTCTTTGGACGAAATTGTAGACTTTCTCCATAATCCTGCAAAATACACTGCCATCGGAGCAAAGCAGCCCAAGGGTGCACTTCTTGTCGGCCCCCCGGGAACGGGTAAAACACTTCTCGCCAAGGCTGTTGCAGGAGAGGCGAGTGTACCTTTCTTCTCCATCTCAGGCTCCGACTTTGTAGAGATGTTTGTAGGTGTCGGTGCATCAAGAGTAAGAGACCTATTTAAGCAAGCTGCTGCAAAAGCACCCTGCATAATCTTTATTGACGAAATTGATGCAATCGGAAAAAGCCGTGATAATCAGTTGGGCGGCAACGACGAGCGAGAGCAGACTCTTAATCAGCTTCTTTCCGAAATGGACGGCTTTGACTCCTCAAAGGGTGTGGTAATCTTAGCCGCAACCAACAGACCGGAAATTCTTGACAAAGCACTTTTAAGACCGGGCAGATTTGACAGAAGAATCATTGTAGAACGTCCTGACCTTAAGGGACGAGAAGATATTTTAAAGGTACACTCGAAGAATGTGAAAATGTCTGCCGAAATAGACCTTCACGAAATCGCACTGGCAACAAGCGGTGCTGTAGGTGCAGACCTTGCAAATATGATTAACGAAGCAGCGCTCCGTGCTGTTCGTATGGGCAGAAGCGAGGTTTTGCAGGAGGATTTGATGGAGGCAGTTGAGGTAGTAATTGCCGGAAAGGAAAAGAAGGACAGAATTCTATCCGAAAAGGAAAAGAAGATTGTTGCCTATCACGAAGTCGGTCATGCACTTGCTGCCGCTCTTCAGAAAAACACCGACCCCGTACAGAAGATTACAATAGTTCCGCGTACAATGGGTGCTTTGGGTTATACAATGCAAAAGCCGGAGGAAGAGCATTATCTGATGTCCCGCGACGAGATTTTAGAGGAAATTGTAGTATTGCTTGCAGGAAGATGCGCAGAGGAAATTATATTCAATACAAAAACCACAGGTGCAGCAAATGATATTGAACGCGCAACCGCACTTGCAAGGAATATGATTTCACAATACGGTATGTCCGAAAAATTCGGTATGACAGCCCTTGAAAGTACAGAGAACAAGTACTTAGACGGCAGAAATGTTGCCAACTGCTCAAACCAAACACTTACCGAGCTTGACAACGAGATTATTTCGACTATTAAAAACGCCCACGATACTGCATCTTCTCTTCTTAAGGATAATCTTGATGCACTCAATAAAATTGCTGAGTTTCTTATTGAAAAGGAAACAATTACAGGAACAGAGTTTATGAAAATATTAAACGAAGTCAATAACAAGGCTTGCGTCGAAACTGAAGAAGAGGTATAATTGCCTCTTCTTTTTTACAAATGATGTTGTAACAAACCGATTTGTAATATATAATATTATTGAGTATATTTTTTTAACACGTGGCAAGAATAAATACGGAAGAAACGAGGGATATACAAATGATTTATACAGTAACCTTTAATCCCGCCATTGACTATATTATCAAAACAGATAAGAATACGGTTGGTAATGTATTACGAACCTCAGAAGAAGCCATTACTGTCGGCGGAAAAGGCATAAATGTTTCCATAGTCCTTAAAAGACTGGGCATTGAAAATACCGCTTTGGGCTTTGTTGCAGGCTTTACCGGAAATGAGATAGAAACACTTCTTGAGAAAGAGGGCGTAAAGACTGATTTTGTTCACCTTGATGACGGACATTCAAGAATAAACGTCAAAATCAAAGGCGAAACTGAAACTGAAATCAATGCAAAAGGGCCACATATACCTCCCCATTCTCTCGATATGCTGTTAGACAAGCTTAATAAACTCCAAGACGGCGACTGCCTTGTTCTTGCAGGCAGTGTTCCTAAGGGTATTTCGAGCGATATCTACTGCAAGATTATGGAGCAACTTTCACACAAGAATTTAAAAATAGTTCTTGATGCAGAAGGCGACCTTCTTGTAAAAGCTCTAAAGTTCAAACCGTTTTTGATAAAGCCTAACAATCACGAGCTTGGTGCAATTTTCTCAAAAGAACTATCTACTACAGAAGAAATAGCACGCCACGCCGACCTGCTCAGAAAGGAAGGCGCTCAAAATGTTCTTGTATCAATGGGAGCAGAAGGTGCCTTACTTGCAACTGACGATGGTGAATTTATACATTTGCCGACACCGAAAGGCGTTTTGAAAAACTCAACAGGTGCAGGAGACAGCTCTGTTGCAGGATTTCTGTCAGGATATTTAAAGGGCGGAAATTATGAAGATGCCCTGCTTACAGCAGTGTGTTCAGGAAGTGCAACCGCCTTTTCAAAGAGTCTTGCGACCGCCGACGAAATAGCCTCTCTTATTAAAACGATGAAGGAAACCAAACCAACCCATATATAACCGAAAGGATACATTGCATTATGAAAGAATTTACTTACACAATAACTGACCCCAACGGTCTTCACGCACGTCCTGCAGGTCTCTTGCTAAAAGAAGCCGCAAAATACACCTCTTCAGTTACAATAAACTGTAATGGTAAAACAGGCGATGCAAAGAAGATATTTTCAGTTATGGGTCTTGCGGTAAAAGGCGGGGACACCATTAGCATTACAGTTGATGGCTCTGACGAAGATACCGCAGCAGCCGAATTGGAGGAATTCTTTAAAGCTAACCTATAATCGGGGGAGGAAAAATATATGCTCACATTTCAGGGCAAAAGTGTTTACGGCGGTATTGCTATCGGCAAAATCAATGTATGGCAGAAAAACGCTCAGACTGTTAAAAGAATACACACACCTAATACAGATAATGAAACCAAACGTTTTAAAGACGCGGTTTCCAAAGCAGATGACGAGCTTAAGCTTCTTTATGAAAAAGCACGTACCGAGGTTGGAACGGACAATGCTGCAATATTTGAAATTCACCGAATTATGCTTGCAGATACTGACTTTTTAGACTCGGTAGAGAATATAATATCGGGTGAAAGTGTAAATGCTGAATATGCAGTCGCCGTTACAAGCGATAATTTTGCAAATATGTTTTCCGCAATGGATGACGCGTATATACGTGCAAGGGCTGCTGATGTCAAGGATATTTCCGAGAGGCTTATCCGAATTCTTTCCTGTGCTGTGGAAAACAGCATCGACACAACTGAGCCTGCAATCCTTGTAGCAGAAGACCTTGCTCCAAGCGAAACGGTACAGCTTGACAAGTCCAAGGTTCTCGCCTTTATCACCGCCAAAGGCTCTGCTAACTCCCACACAGCAATTCTTGCACGAACAATGAATATACCTGCAATAATCGGTATAGATATACCATCAGAATACAACGGCTCACTTGCAATAGCAGACGGCTTTTCCGGTAAGGTTTACATAAACCCTGATGAAAAGCTGCTTGAGGAAATGAAAATTAAGGTTATTGAAGAAAAGGAAAAACACGAGCTTTTAAACAGCTTGAGAGGAAAAGAAAATATAACCCAAGACGGCACAAAGGTTGATATATATGCCAACATCGGCAATACAGAAGATTTGGCACTTGTTCTCCAAAATGACGCTGACGGAATAGGACTATTCAGAAGTGAATTTATCTATCTTGAACGAGAACAACTACCCACAGAAGATGAACAGTTTGCAGTTTATAAAACTGTCGCACAGACCATGGGCGATAAAAAGGTAATAATCCGCACATTAGATATCGGCGCAGACAAGCAGGCAAGCTATTTAGGCTTATGCACAGAGGAAAATCCGGCTATGGGACTTCGTGCCATAAGGCTTTGCCTTACAAGACCGGATATTTTCAAAACTCAGCTCAAAGCACTTTTCCGTGCCGCTGTCTTTGGTAACATTTCAATAATGTACCCAATGATAACATCACTTGCCGAGATAAAAGCAATAAAACAGATTGTATCCGAGGTTGAAGCTGAGCTTTCGGAAGAAAACATTCCATTTCGAGTCCCCGAGCAAGGCATTATGATTGAGACTCCTGCATCGGTTATGATTTCCGACTATCTTGCAAAGGAAGTGTCCTTTTTTAGCATAGGCACAAACGACCTTTCGCAATATACTATGGCTATTGACCGCCAAAATCCCTGTCTTGATGAGTTCTTCGACCCATATAGCGAGGCAGTTCTGAGAATGATTGAATTGACAGTCAAAAATGCACACGAGGCAGGTATATGGGTAGGTATATGCGGCGAGCTGGGAGCAGATACAAATATGACCGAAACCTTTCTCAAAATGGGTATAGACGAGCTTTCGGTAGCACCGCCAAAGGTACTTCCGCTCAGAAAAAAGGTAAGAGAATTAAATCTTAATTAACTAAGCAGAAAAATTATTGAAAAAATACAAAAATATCACTTGACAAAAGTAGATTTATGATTTATAATTACTAACGTAAAAGCTATCTTTCTTTTACATCCCACAATACACACCCCTGCTGCTTGCAGCAGGTGCAAATGTCGGCCTGTATTTTACTTGGTCGGCTTTTTGCTGTTTGGAGATAAATTTAGTAACAAAAAAAAAGGAACGGCATCATATTCCGTTCCTTTTGCATTTTCATCCAATCTTTTCGCCGCATTTTCCGCAGAATTCGTTTTCTGCAGGATTATACTCACCGCAGTTTTCACATACAACTGCATTTTTAAGCTCAGCTATTTCAGCCTTGAGTTTTTCAATCTCTGCACATTTTCCAGCCAATTCTTCGGGAAAATCAACACCTGCACCATAATTTGCATATACATATTCTCCCATTTCAGCCATAATATCTTTTATCTTCTTTTCTGCATCATTAACCGCAACCGAGATTTTAGCCTTATCAATCAGCGACGAAGTCTTATTAACAGCAATATTAGCATACTTTTCTGCACCATCTACGGCTTTATTTAATTTAGCTTTAATCTTTTCAACGAAATTATCCATAAGACAATCTCCTTTCAAATATATTATACTACTATTGTATCATAATATCCACGAAAAAGCTACAATTTTTTATCAAACTCTGTACAAAAGTCCATTTACCAGGTCTTCAGCCGCCATTTCCTTTGCTTTATTATGAAGCTTTTTACCGGTTGCGTTAAAGGGCAGCTCATTGATAAAACGATAATAACGAGGTCTTTTATAGTTTGCTATCATAGGGCTATTCTTGCAGTACTGTTCAAGCTCCTCATATGTAAGAGATGGGTCTGCCTTTACTATATAAGCCGTTACAACCTCGCCTCTTGCCTTATCAGGAGCAGCTGTTACTATGCAGTCTGCAACCTTTTCAAACTTATTTAAAACTTCCTCGACCTGTGTCGGATAGATATTTTCTCCTGCAGAAATTATCATATCGTCCTTTCTGCCGCAGATTGTAACATAGTGGTCCTTATCCCAAGTTCCAAGGTCATTTGTGTAAAGATATCCTTTGTAATACTTACGTTCAGTTTCCTCGGGATTGTTATAGTATGTGTAAGGCGATTTTGCAGGTGCTTTCATTATAACCTCGCCCACCTCAATACCATTTGTATCACAGATGTCATCAGGGTCAGCTCGTCTGTCGTCATAAATTTTGACCACTCTTACATCGTCATCTATACAAGCTCCGCCTGCTGTTCCTGCTCTTTCGGGAAGGTCAAACGGTCTTAAGAAGGTATTCCACAATGACTCTGTTGTACCGTAGCCGTTAAAGATATTCGGCGTAAGCACCGACTGATATTTGATACAAGCCGCACGCTCTAAGGGACTTCCCATTGTTACTATACCCTTAAGGCTTGAGAGGTCTCTTCCCTCTTTTAACTGCATATCGGTAAGCTGCTCAAGAACTGCCGGTGCACCTACAACAAATGAAAGCTTATATTTTTCAATATTTTCAAGACAAAGTTTGGGATTAAACTTTCTCATTACAATAATTGTTCCGCCGGCATAAAATGTCGGGTTCGGACCTCCGCAATGCAAGCCTCCTCTATGGAACCACGGTGTTGTGTTCATAGTAGAGTCGGTGTAATTTAGCGGAAAGTGCATTATAATATCGTGCGCAGAAAGCACCTCGTTAATAGATGTGAGAGGCACAGCCTTTTGTCTGCCTGTTGTTCCCGACGTGTAAAGACGGGTAGTTTCGTCATATATTGAAAGCTCGTAATCAAGTACCGGCTCGCTGTCTGATGCCGATGCTGTATATTCCTCGTACGAAACAGCTCCCTGAACATCCAGACCATCTTCATTGCAGTCAACCGCAATTATTCTCCTCGGCTTATGCTCTGCCATTCTAAGAGCATTTTTAATTGTCTCCTCCTGCTCCTTATCATACATAAATACCGCAGGGCAGGAATCATCTATTGTAATCGCAATTTCACCTGCAGAAAGACGGTAGTTTACCGGACAGCTTACCGCACCAATTTTATGTGTTGCAACATACGAAAATGCGAACTCGGGACAGTTAAAAAGCTGATACATAACTACATCCTCATATCCCACGCCGTCAGCACGCATTGCATTTGCAAGGCGGTTTACCTCCGAGTTAAGCTCTTTGTATGTCCACTGCTTATTCTTCTCAGGGTCAAAGAGTGCAATTCTCTGTGCATAACGGAACACATTACGCATAAAACCCTCTTTCCAGGTATATTCTTTTTCAAAGACGCTTTTAAACTTTTCGAGATAGTCTTTCATTTTAGAAGACCTCCAATCGTAGTAAATATTGGTATTATTATATCATATACCTACTATGTTGTAAATAGATTTTAGCAAAAAAATCTTATCAGGTACTAATTGTTGGTACTAATTTTAGTACCAATGAAATTCATTAAAGAAGGGCGAACAAAGCGTTCGCCCTTCTCTCACTCATCTGTCCTTCTTATTCTGTCTATTCTTATTGCTACAACAGTCATATCATCGTCCTTTTCAGGAAAGTTTCTTTTTATTGCCTCTGCAAGAATTTCTTCTGCAAGTCTTTGCATATCGTTGCCCGCGGTCTTTATCATTCTTTTTATCCATTCCCCTTTTAATACGCCGTATCCTGCCTCGCCTACTCCATCGGATACCATAACGACTACGTCTCCCACCGAAAGCTTTCTCGAAACAGTAACAGTTCTTACCTCGTCAAGAATACCAACAGGCAAGCTTGACGAGGTCAAGGTTTCCACCTCGTTTTTATGTCTGATAAAGCTTTCTGCACTGCCTATTTTAAGAAATTCCGCCTCTCCCGTATATTCGTCAAATTCAAACAAATCCACCGTTGAAAAGCTTTCGTCATCGCCCTTTATAGCAAGGGCAGAATTTAACATACTGACCGCCTTATCCTTTAAAAAGCCTGTCCTTAAAAACTCGCGCAAAAGCTCTGTTGTCATCTTACTTTCCTTGTATGCTTTTCTGCCTGAGCCCATACCGTCGCAAAGAATTACATAATGTCTTCCCTTTTCTGAATCAAACTCCAAAAAGCAATCCCCCGAAACAGTCCCGCCACCACTCGCACGTTGAGCAAGGGATGCAGATACAGAATATAGCGGCTCTCTTTCATTTCTCTTTTCTTCCAATATAAGCTCCTCGTTTATTCTCTTAAGGCCTATGCATATATCATTATGCTGTTTGGTAACCGATTTGATTTTCCTTGTCAATCTTTTGTGTTCCTCATCGGTGCTGTATGTCGATGATGCTTGCCTTATTTTATCCTGAAGCCACGTTATAATAAACTCAGGCAACAACGCATAAATCATAACCGACGCAACAACCGTTCCTATATAGCTGCTGACCTTATAAATACTGTCATCTGCAAGAAATACAAGTGCACTTCCGGCTAAAAGTCCAAGAACAGGTGCCCATCTGCCAAGCTCCGAAAGCATTACAGAGAAAAGTGCTGTTGCCGCAAAAATACCTACAACTGTCAGGATTGCGTCAGAATTCATAGCACACATATATCCTAAAAGCAACGAAACTGTAACCGCATCTCCAAGTCTCATACTGCCCGAAATCAGCATAACAGCAATAAAGCCGAATAACAAATTAAGAATTATCCCCGGTGGCAGAATTATTCCTGAAAAGCCGTTAATAGCCGCTCCTACTAAAATTAACTTTGCAGCCATCTGCTCTGTTTTTACACCTGTTACAAACAGCTTTTCTCCCTTTCTTAATGACCCGAATATGTAAAATAAAAGCCCTGTAGCTATACCTTCCGCTGCAGCAGTTATTACTCCTAAAATACTTGGTGCACCAAACAGCATCTCCCCAATACTTAAAAGCGCAGTTAAACCACCCAATACTGCTCCCGCTGCAATTCTGTCAAATTTTTTGACGTATCCGAGTGCAAGATAAATTGCCGAGCATATTATATATTTTATACCGGCGACCCCAAGACTTGCAGCACCGAGCATCATTGCAATCGCACCGACAGGCGACGGCGCAAGTGCGGCAAAGCTGCTTAAACCGAAAGGGTATAACCCTGAAATATTTGCTCTTGCAGCAAGTAAAACAGGCACAAGCAGAAACAGCGCATCCTTTGTATAATATGCAGTCATAACCCTTGCTCTTCTGCCTGCCATTGCAGAAATTCTCATTGTAACTGTCCTCCTTTGTTAAAGTATGGACAATTATATCACCCTTTCTGCAAATATACTGTCATATTCGGTTGTCGTATTCTGACATAAACTCGACCGACTGCAAGAGTATATGACAGAAAAATATAATAATTTTGTGGCTTTTTCAATTATTTTGATGTATAATAGTATTATCTGGCTTTTTTAGGAGGTTAAATATGCGAATACTTGTTTTTTCCGATACGCACGGTATGATAGATTCCTGTATAAGTACAGTTAGCAGAATAGGCGCTGTGGATATGATTTTGCACGCAGGCGATGTTTCCTCCGATGCGGAGGATTTGTCGTATGTATTCCCTAATATACCTGTAAGATATGTGTGCGGTAACTGTGAAATGTCAAGAATTCAACACGAGCTTATTGTTGATGCAGAGGGAAAGAGAATTTATCTCACTCACGGCCATCTTCATAATGTAAAATACGAAGCAGGCTACAGTACCTTAATTGCAAAAGCAAAGGCTGTTAATGCAGATATTGCCGTGTTTGGACATACCCATAATCCCCTTTGTCATAATCTGGGCGATTTAATACTTCTAAACCCCGGCTCAGCCAGATACGGCTCAACCTACGGTGTAATCGAAATAGAAAACGGCAAGATTGGCAGTGCCGTATTGGATATGTAAAAAACGTATCGCGTATGCGATACGTTTTTTTATTTCTGTTCAAACAAGGACAGAATTTCTTCGTTTGTAAGATTTGACAGGGTTGCGGAATTTTTAATTATAATCCCGTCTGCAAGAGAACGTTTTTTATCCTGAAGCTTTAAAATCTGCTCCTCAATCGTACCCGATGCAGCGAGCCTTATCACCTGAACCGCTTTAGTCTGTCCTATTCTGTATGCACGGTCGGATGCCTGATCGGTTACAGCAGGATTCCACCACGGGTCATAATGAATAACAGTATCCGCTCCTGTAAGATTTAGTCCTGTACCGCCAGCTTTGAGGCTTATTAAAAATACCTCTCTTTCACCGCTGTTAAACCTGTCAGCAAGCTCTGCTCTTTCATAAGGCGGTGTAGAGCCGTCTAAATAAAAGCTTTCTATTCCCTTCTTTGAAAATTCCTCTTTTATTATCTTAAGCATCGATGTAAACTGCGAGAATACCAATACTCTGTGTCCACCAAGAACTGCCGATGACACAAGCTCATACAAAAGCTCAAGCTTTCCGCTTTCATTTTCATAGGCATCGTCAAAAAGCGCAGGATGGCAGCATATCTGCCTGAGTCTTGTAAGAAGGCTCAGTATAAGCATATCCGATTCACCCTCGGCTATAATCCTATCAACCTCACGTCTTGCTACTGCAAGATATGCCTCGTAGAGCTTTTTCTGCTCAGGAACAAGCTCGGCGTATATTGTGTTCTCTATCTTTTCAGGCAGTTCCTTTAAGACATCCTTTTTCATGCGTCGCATTACAAAAGGCTTTATCCTACCCCTCAAATGCACCGCCGCATCTTCAAAGCCCTGCGTTACAGGACGTTCGTACATCTCTACAAACGCACGTCTTTTGTCGAAATAATCAGGCATTATAAAGTCAAAAATTGACCAAAGCTCTGTAAGAGAATTCTCAACAGGTGTACCGGTAAGTGCAAATCGACTGTCTGCATTTATAAGCTTTACCCCTCTTGCATTCATCGTCTTTGGATTTTTGATATACTGCGCCTCGTCAATAAAACAAAAAGAGAATTTGACATCCTGATAAAGAGCCGAATCGCGTCTTAAAAGCGGATATGACGTAATCACAAAATCCATACCTGAAAGCTCTTGAAGCTTTTGCTTTCTTTCATCCTTTGTTCCGTCTATAATAACCGTTTTTGCATCTGGTGCAAAACGTTTTATCTCATTAAGCCAGTTGTACAACAGCGCACTCGGTGCTACAACAAGAGCAGGCTCATCGTGCTTTTTGCTCATTACAAACGCAATTACCTCAAGAGTTTTTCCAAGACCCATATCGTCGGCAAGTATTCCGCCAAAACCAAGCTCATCAAGCTGTGTCATCCAATGCACAGCCTCTTTCTGATAAGGGCGAAGCACCGCATTTATACTTTCCGGAATGTCGGCTTTTATTGACTTTACATCTTCTATCAGCTTTAAAAAGGTGGCATCAGACGAAATCTTGCCCTTTTTAGCAACTCCGTCAAGGTACAATGCGTGGTATTTTGAGACCTTTTTACTTTTGCTTCTCACGTCGTCCAACGTAAATCCAAGCTGATTAAACAAAATAGCGACCGTATTGTTACTGTCAAGCTTTATAAAACGTCCCTGGGCATTTCTGTAATATGCTTTTCTAAGCTGAACAGCAGACAGTATTCCTTCTATTTCCTCCGGGGTCATCGTGCTTTCAAAGCTGACATCCAAAAGGTCAATGTCCTTTCGGTAACTTACTTTTGCCTCAATATCAGGCTCTATCTTCTGACGAAGTGCATCAAAGGAATTACTGCCTATTATGTTGGCAACCTTCTCAAGCTCCGGAAGTGTTTCAAACACAAATTTATATATCTCGTCATTATCATCCAGTATATACCCGCCCTCAGCAAGACGAAAAGCAGAAAAATGCTTCAAGACATCATTTTCCATAACGGGATTTCTGAGCACTATCTTTTCCGAATGAAGAGTCTGCTCTTTAGGCATTCTTATGTTAATATTACCGTATTTTGCTATAATAACAGCCGTTACTGCATTTTGGGGGCAATCAAAATATACATCAAAATCAGGCTTTTCGTTTACCACAACATCATCTATGCCCTCAAACACAGCACCGCCCAGTTTTTTAAGCTCTGGCAGTGCGTGAGTTGCAAAAGCAATCCTGTTCTCGCCCGCAAACTCAAGCTGAGTTCTTGTTCCGCCGTTTAGAGTGCGGTAAATGGGCATATAGCTCTTTCGCCAGCTTTCGTCAGTGTGATAAATATCACCCGAAAAATAAAACCAGCTTCCGTCAGGTACAATGGCAAAGCCGCTCTCCGTTACCGTTACCGAAACGCTGCTGTCGGTAGCACGGACATCAATCTGTATATCAGGGTTTTCGTCCCTTATCTGCACATCGTCAAGACGCATATCGTTTATAACAAAATTGCACTTTGCATTTATAAGATATGGCATAAGTCTTTTGGCAGTCAATGCACCAATCTCTGTCGATGAAACCTTTTTTACATATGCAAACGAAGACTCTTTATTCTGACAGCTTTCTGCAAGAATTTCAAGTATTTTTCTGTCATTTTCCGAGAATGTAAACTCCTCAGGCTTAAACTTCCGAAACTTTGAAAGCTTATATTCACCGTCTCCAACAAATGCCGATAAAAACCTCTCAACACCGTTTACCGCCTCAGGTATCCCCTCTCCTGCCAAAAGCGATAGACTGTATCTCACCTCTCTTAGAGGAGTTTCGTTTATACGCATAACAAATGCCAGATTAAGTCTCTTTTTCTCGTGTGTTTCACATTCGTACTCAGCGCAAAGCTCCTTCGCCAAGCGGTCGTTATCATCGATAAACTGTGCGCCATCGTCAAGCTCCTTTTGTCTTACCTTTAAGGTTGCGACTATATGCTTACAGGCACAGTCCATAGTTGTGTAATACGGGCAGGTACAAAGAGTGTCTGTAACTCTGCCGTCGTCGTCTAAATGTATGCTGACATTATATACCTCTTCGTCGTCTACAACCGAAACAAGCTCGTTATTATCACGGACATAAAGATGGACTCTTCCCTCTTTAAAATACTCAAGGCCACGGCGATAAATCGCCTGAGAGCTTATTCTTTTAATTTCTTCCTCGGTGATTTTCATACCGCAACCTCCCCTCTTTCGTATCTTATTATTATAACACTAATTTCCGTGATTTTCAAGAGTTTTTATAAACAAAAAAGGACAACTTTCGTTGTCCTTTAAGATTACAGATTATTGAATACTCCAAATGCCGATATAAAGATAAGAAGCAAGAAAACAGGCGCTACAACCTTAACCATAATTTTATACAGTCCTTCACGGCTAAAGCTTTCTCCGTTTCTTTTAACCTCGTCAACAACAATCTTCGGGTTTACAATCCATCCAATCAGGATACAGGTTGCAAATGCCACAATCGGCATTAGAATATTATTGGTAAGGTAATCGAGAATGTCAAGAATTTGTCCGACTGCACCATTAGGAAGTGTCAGGTCAAAGTACCAAACATTATAACCAAGGCAGGTTACAAGCGCGATAACTGCAGAAATAACGAGTATAACAAGTCACGACTTTTTTCTGCCCCGGCCGTACTCATCCAGAACAACAGAGTTTATGGCTTCAAGGATTGAAATAGAGGACGTAATTGCTGCAAACACAACCAAAACAAAGAATGCAGCACCTACAAAATGTCCGACAAAGCCCATTGCCTCAAAAACCTTAGGTAATGACACAAACAAAAGACTCGGACCTGACTTTTCCAAGCCCTCCATACCCTGAAACACATATACAACAGGCACCATAATCATACCTGCTAAAAGTGCAATAGCTGTATCAAAAAGCTCTATCTGGTTTACAGACTTAACAAGGTCTGTGTCCGCTCTTGTATACGAGCCGTAGGTAATCAGTATTCCCATGGCAATACTCATCGAATAGAACATCTGACTCATTGCGTCAAGTAACACTCTGAAGAATTTGCCGATTGTCATTCCTGTAAAATCGGGGATAAAATAAATCTTAAGTCCGTCTATTGCAGAAGCGGTGTCGGTCTTTATTGTAAGTGTAAAAATCGCAATTCCTACTATTAGAACGCACAGTATAGGCATTAGTATTTTAGAGAACTTTTCAATTCCCTTATCAACGCCGGCAAGTACTATAAGCGCCGTTGCCACCATAAATATCGCCGTCCATATAATAGGCGACCACTGTGATGTGATAAATCCTGTAAAATACCCATCAGCCACCGTCTGCATACCATTTCCTATTAAAAAGTCCGCAGTGTATTTAGTTACCCATCCGCCTATTACACAATAGTACGGGAATATCAGAAGCGGAACAATCGATGACAAGACTCCTAAAAAACCGAAATTTTTATTAAGTGCAGTATATGCCTTAATCGGACTCTTTTTTGTTTTTCTGCCGATTGCAATCTCTGTGGTCATAAGTGCAAATCCGAAGGTCAGAGCCAAAAGAATGTACACAAGCAAGAATACTCCGCCGCCATTTTTCGCTGCAAGATACGGAAATCTCCAAAGATTACCAAGTCCTACCGCCGAGCCTGCGGCTGCAAGCACAAATCCTATTCCTCCTGTAAAGCTGCTACGTTTCTTTTCATTCATAATTTTTACCTTTTCCTATCGTTATTATTTATAGCTTTTGCAAAATAAACAGTATTATTTGTTTATTCCTTTAGTTACAGATTATAACATTTATTCC
>JAZROS010000214.1:0-4802 GCA_045648825.1 Clostridia bacterium
TCTTTATAGGTATCGGCTGTATGACCGACTTTGGTCCCCTTATTGCTAACCCGAAGAGTATTCTTCTTGGTGCGGCAGCACAGTTTGGTGTATTCTTCACCTTCCTTGGAGCGCTTGTTCTCGGTGCAGTAGTTCCGAGTATTAATTTCGGCGTTAAGGAAGCTGCATCTATCGGTATCATCGGCGGTGCGGACGGTCCGACTGCTATCTATGTTACCAAAACACTCGCTCCGCATCTTCTTCCTGCGATTGCCGTTGCGGCATATTCATATATGGCGCTTATCCCGATTATTCAGCCGCCGTTTATGAAGCTTATGACAACAAAGAAGATGAGAAGTGTAGTTATGGACCAGCTTCGCCCTGTTTCAAAGACAGAGAAGATTTTGTTCCCGATTATCGTTACAATCGTTGTTGGACTTATTATCCCTGATGCAGTGTCCCTTGTAGGCTGTTTGATGCTTGGTAATCTCTTTAAGGAGTCGGGTGTCTGCGACAGACTTTGCAAGACTGCACAGAACGAGCTTATGAATATTATTACAATTTTCCTTGGTGTAACCGTTGGTGCTACTGCAACTGCAGATACATTCCTTACAGGTGAAACACTGGGTATTGTTGCACTCGGTCTTATTGCATTCTGTTTCTCAACAATAGGCGGTCTTGCACTTGGAGATTTGATGTATGTACTCACCAAGGGTAAGGTTAATCCGCTTATTGGCTCTGCAGGTGTTTCTGCCGTTCCTATGGCAGCGCGTGTGTCGCAGGTTGTAGGACAGAAGGAGACCCCCTCCAACTTCCTCCTTATGCACGCTATGGGACCGAACGTGGCAGGAGTTATAGGCTCAGCCGTAGCAGCAGGGGTATTCTTATCTATGTTTGCATAAGATGTTGGCTGGTTAATTTTCCGTATCTTACTATTTTTCACACCTCGACGTACCAACGTACGCCGTCGGTGTTCAAAACAGCAATTCTTGCGAAAAATTTCCTCAGCCTTAGTTGAAGAATTGTGGTGTTCAAAACAGAGCAAATAAGATAGATACACATAAATTAAAGTATTTATAAACCTTAAAAAGTGCTTCGCACGGAAAGGAAAAATATTATGGCACATCAGGTAAAAATTACCGAAACTATATTGCGTGATGCGCACCAGTCGCTCATCGCAACCAGAATGACTACCGAGGAAATGCTCCCGATAGTTGAAAAGCTTGACAAGGTTGGCTTCAACGCACTCGAAGCTTGGGGCGGTGCAACCTTCGATTCGTGTCTTCGTTACCTTAACGAAGACCCCTGGGAAAGACTCAGAAAAATTAAGGACAAGGCAAAGAACACAAAACTTCAGATGCTTTTTAGAGGACAGAATATCCTCGGTTACAGACACTATGCAGATGATACAGTAGCATACTTTGTACAAAAGTCAATCGCGAACGGTATCGATATCATAAGAATTTTCGATGCTCTTAACGATGTAAGAAACTTAAAGTCTGCAATCAACGCAACTAAAAAAGAGGGCGGACACGTTCAGGCTGCGTTCTCCTACACAATAAGCCCCGTTCACAACATCGAAAGCTTTGTAAAGCTTGCAAAAGAGCTTGAGAATATGGGTGCTGACTCAATCTGTGTTAAGGATATGGCAGGACTTTTAGTTCCGTACACAGCATATGATTTGGTTAAGGCTCTTAAAGAGAGTGTTAAAATTCCTATCGAAATGCACACACACTACACATCAGGTGTTGCATCAATGACCTATATGAAGGCAATAGAGGCAGGTGCAGATATTATCGACTGTGCAATGTCGCCGTTTTCAATGGGTACAAGCCAGCCGGCTACCGAGCCGATGGTTGCAACCTTGCAGGGAACAGAGTATGACACAGGTCTTGACCTTGATTTACTCTCCGAAATTGCAGACTTCTTCAAGCCACTTCGTGAGAAATATCTCGCAAGCGGTGTGATGGACCCGAAGGTAATGGGTGTTGACGTAAACACACTTCGTTATCAGGTACCGGGCGGTATGCTTTCAAACCTTGTTTCTCAGCTTAAGGCTCAGGGCAAGGAGGACAAGCTTGATGAGGTACTTAAGGAAGTACCCCGTGTAAGAGAAGACTTAGGCTTCCCGCCGCTTGTTACACCGTCAAGTCAGATTGTTGGAACTCAGGCAGTTCTTAATGTGCTTATGGGTGAGAGATACAAGATGATTTCCAAGGAAACTAAGGGTATTGTAAAGGGCGAATACGGTACAACTCCTGTTGAGATTAAGCCGGAGATTGTAGAGAAGATTATTGGAAACGAGGAGCGTATTACCTGCAGACCTGCAGACCTCATTGAGCCTGAGCTTGATAAGCTAAAGAAAGAGTGTGCCCAGTGGATTGAACAGGACGAAGACGTTCTTTCATATGCACTCTTTGGTCAGGTGGCAGAAAAGTTCTTCCAGCAAAGACAGGCTGAAAAGTACAAAATTGACCCCGATTTAGTTGACAGAGACGAAATGACTCATCCCGTGTGATGCAAAAAAAAGGACTTCGGCATTGTGCCGAAGTCTTTTTCTATATAAATTTGCCGTAAACAGACGGAGTTACACCCTTAAATCGTTTGAAGACCTTAATAAAGTAGCTAAGGTCGCAAAAACCGCATAAAAGTGCAATATTTGTAAGACTTTCATTAGTTGATGCAATCTGCTCACACGCACATTCTATTCGGTAGCAGTTTAAATATTCTACAGGTGTCATATGCGTCATTTCGCGAAATACACGGCAAAGATAGTTACTGTTCATACCGCTGGCATCTGCAATATCCCGAAGTGAGATGGGATTTTGGTAATTTTCTTCTATGTACGATAGTGCATTTTTCAAGCTTTTTAAGCGTCTTGTGCTCTGACCTGATAATCTTTCGGTAGAATCTTCGTTTGCAACTCTTGCCATTTCGGCATAAAGCTCCAGTATTCCGCCCTGAACCTTTAACTTGTAACCGCTATTTCTCGTTCTGAATTCGCTGAATATACGTTCCACTATCGGCATAAATTCGTCATTTTTTAAAAGTACTGTAGGCTCGGGGGATTTTACGTTACTTATAATCTCTGCTGTACTTGTTTCGGTCATAAGGCACTTTCGCATAAACGGGTCAATGTCAAAAACCAGACACTCATACTCTGCATCATTGGGTGTTCCGCCGTGCATCATACCGCCCGAAACAAAGAGCGCCTCTCCAGCCCTTAAAGTCAGTTCTCCGCCGTTTATGAAAACGTCAAGGCTACCCTCTGTTACATAAATAATCTCAGGCTGAGGGTGCCAATGGTGCATCATATTATACCTCGGGTGTAATTTTGTTATATGATAATAGGCATACGGAAACTCAGGTGTGCCACGCTTTAGTGTTTCTTTGTATTCAAGATATTTCATACTACTCTCCTAATAAAAAGTGAATATATTACCATTTTTTATTATTATAACACAAGCATAAAGAAAAATAAAGATATATAATAAAATTAACAATAAATATTTAAAAGGAGTTGTTAATATGGCAGAAAAGAGATATGTAGGCGACTATCCGGTTATCGGTATCCGCCCGACCATTGACGGCAGACGCGGACCGATGAGACTTCGTGAAAGCTTAGAGGACCAGACAATGGCATTGGCTAATGCAGCTAAAAAGCTTTTTGAGGAGAATTTGTTCTATTCAAACGGTGAGCCTGTTAAGGTTGTAATTGCAGACACAACAATCGGACGTGTTGCAGAGGCAGCAGCTTGTGCAGATAAGTTCAGAAAAGAGGGACTAGACATTACTCTTTGGGTAACACCTTGCTGGTGCTACGGCTCAGAGACAATGGATATGGACCCGAACACAATCAAGGGTGTATGGGGCTTTAACGGTACAGAAAGACCGGGTGCTGTTTACTTGGCAGCAGTTCTTGCTTCACACGCACAAAAGGGTCTTCCTGCATTCGGTATATACGGCCACGAGGTTCAGGATATTGATCAGGTAACAGAAATTCCTGAGGATGTTAAGGAAAAGCTTCTCCGTTTCGGACGTGCAGCTGTTGCTGTTGCTACAATGAGAGGTAAGTCATACCTGCAGATTGGTTCTCAGTGTATGGGTATCGGCGGCTCAATTATGGACCAGGATTTCATGGAGTCCTATTTCGGAATGAGAATAGAGTCAGTTGACGAGGTAGAAATCTTAAGACGAATGGAAGAGGGCATCTACGACGAGGCTGAGTATCAGAAGGCTCTTGCGTGGACTAAGGAACACTGCAAGGAAGGCAGAGACGATAACCCCGAGAGTGTTAATTTCTTGGGCGAAGAGCGTCGCATTAAGTTCACAGCAGAGGAGAAGGAAAAGCAGTGGGAATTCACTGTTAAGATGTACTGCATCATCAAGGATTTGATGGCAGGTAACAAGAACCTTCCCGAAGGCTGCGAGGAGGAAATGGTTGGCCATAACGCAATCGTAGGCGGTTTCCAGGGACAGAGACAGTGGACAGACCACTGGCCCAACTGTGATTACCCTGAGGCACTTTTAAGCTCAACATTTGACCACAACGGTGCACGTGAGCCGTACACACTCGCAACAGAGAATGACGTATTAAACGGTATGGGTATGCTCTTTATGAGACTTTTGACCCACCGTGCGCAGATTTTTGCTGATGTTCGTACATACTGGTCTCCTGAGGCTACCAAGAGAGTTACAGGTTATGACTTAGAGGGTAAGGCTAAGGAAAACGGCGGTATTATCCACCTTCTTAACTCTGGTGCAGCTTGTCTTGATGCTTGCGGCGAGTGCAAGGACGAGAACGGCAACGCTATTATGAAGAA
>JAZROS010000215.1:0-1518 GCA_045648825.1 Clostridia bacterium
GTAAAACTCCTTTGCAGAAGTTAAGGGATAAAATCAATCAGAGCCTTATCGGCTCAGGTATGAATGAGATTTATACCTACACCTTCACCTCGCCCTCTTGCTTTGATAAAATCAGAATTCCTGAGGACAGCGAGCTTAGAAATACAGTAAAGATTACCAACCCCTTAGGCGAGGATACCTCAATAATGAGAACAACAACGATTGCCTCAATGCTTGATATTCTCTCCTACAACTTTAGCCACAGAAACGAAAATGTGCGTTTGTTTGAAATAGGCAAGATTTATCTTCCTAAGGGCGATGTGCTCCCCGAAGAGCCTGAAAAGGTTACATTGGGAATGTACGGCGACTGTGATTTCTTCACTTTAAAGGGTATTGTCGAAAAACTATTTTCGGCACTTGGAATAAAGGATACAGAATATACTGCTGATACTTCTAACCCCACCTTCCACCCTGGAAGATGTGCCGCTCTTTCAATCGGCGGAAATTACTTGGGTGTAATAGGCGAAATCCACCCAGATGTGCTTGCAACTTACGAAATTGATACTCCCTGCTATGTAGCAGAGCTTGACCTCGCCACAATCTTCGCCGAGTCAGGAAACACTACAAAATATAAACACTTGCCGCGTTTCCCTGCTGCACAGAGAGATATTGCGCTTTTGGTTGATAAGAGTGTTGCCGTTGCAGATTTAGAGAAGACTATCAAAAAGGCTGCAGGAAATATTTTAGACTCCATTAAGCTCTTTGACGTTTACGAGGGCGCACAAATTCCTGAGGGCAAAAAGAGCGTAGCATATGCTATCTTCTTCCGTGCTCCCGACCGCAGTCTTACAAACGAGGAAATCGCTAAGGTGTTTACTAAGATTACAAAAGACCTTGAATTTAAGAACGGCGCAGTTTTGAGATAAGCGAGGAGCAAAAATGGACTTTGTCGCAATAGATTTTGAAACTGCAACATCTGTTCGTACAAGTGCGTGTAGTATTGGTGTCTGTGAGGTAAAAGACGGTAAAATATCAGCAAGACGGTCTATGCTTTTAAGACCTGTACCATTTGAGTTTAATGAGTACAATGTCTTAATCCACGGCATTACACCCGATATGGTTTTTGACAAGCCAACCTTAAAAGATGCATGGGAGTATATAAAGCCCGTCCTTGATGGCAAGCTTGTTATAGCTCACAACGCAAGCTTTGATATTAGTGTACTGCTAAGTTCACTGGATTATTTCGGTATAGAGTATCCGACATTCGACTATCTTTGTACAGTAAAGCTTTCGCAAAAAGCCTATCCCGAACTTGAGAGCCATAAGCTTAATGCTCTTGCAGATAGCTTTGGCATATGCTTTTCCCATCACGATGCCTGCGACGATGCATATGTCTGCGCAAAGGTTCTTATGAAGATAATTGAGGATTTTGATATAAAATCACTTGCCGATTTAGAAGAAAGGTTCGATATAGGTATCGGACACATATATCCCGGCTATAAAGAGCCTTGCACAAAGAACAGAAAGAAGCATAACAAA
>JAZROS010000216.1:0-5735 GCA_045648825.1 Clostridia bacterium
ATATTTCCGATAAGACTGCGGTAAATGCGGATGACAGCTATGGCAAACGTATTATAGAAAAGAGCGGATTTGTGGGGTATGGAATAGAATGTGGAGAGGTTCGTGCCGAGGAGATAAAGCTGTCCTCTGATGGCTCGGAATTTGATATAGTATTCGGGAGAAACAGGATAAAACAAAGAATAAATATCCCAGGACTTTTCAGCATTTATAATGCACTTGCGGCGGCAACGGCTTGTTATATATCAGGAATTGATACAGATTCAATCTCGGTAGGACTTAGGAGTGTTGGCGGTGTTTTCGGCAGAATGGAGCGTATAGAAGCCGACGGTGTAAATGTTGTAATAGATTATGCTCACACTCCTGATGGACTTTTAAAGGTTCTTACAAGCCTTAAAGATGTTGCAGAAGGACGTGTTATATGCCTTTTCGGCTGTGGCGGCGACAGGGACAGAACAAAACGTGCAGTAATGGGTAATATTGCAACGGAATTTTCCGACCTTGCAATTATTACCTCGGATAATCCCCGTACCGAATCACCGACAGAGATAATTATTGACATATTAACAGGTGTCAAAAAGGATAACTACATAGTTGTAGAAAACCGCGAAAAAGCTATAAGACTTGCACTTGGCATTGCAAAAAAAGGTGATACACTGCTTCTTGCAGGAAAAGGTCAGGAGCGGTATCAGATTATTGGCAAGGAAAAAAAAGAGTTTGATGAACGTGAAATTATAAAGTGTATCCTAATGGAACAGAATGGAGAAAGCTATGCAGGAATTTACGATTGAAGAAGCAAGAGCCGCTTGCACTGGCGAATATATTAAAAAGGCTGAGGGCAGAATTTCCGGAGTTACAATCGACTCGAGAAAGGCTACAAGCGGGATGCTGTTTGTGCCGATTATAGGTGAAAAGGTGGACGGACACGATTATATTTCGTCTGCTATGGAAAGCGGCGCTGCAGTAAGTCTTTCTGAAAAGGAAGATGTTTTAACGGAAAAAGGTGCGGTAATAAAGGTAAAATCTTCGGTTGATGCTATCGGTAAAATTGCTGCAGCTTATAAAAATAAGTACAATGTTCCAACTGTGGCGGTTACCGGCAGTGTCGGAAAAACCACAACCAAGGATATGATAGCAGCTGTTATGTCGAAGCTTGGACCTTGTCTTAAAACAGAGGGGAATTTCAATAACGAATTAGGACTTCCGCTTACCGTTTTCGGACTTGAAAAAGAGCATAAGAGTGCCGTTCTTGAAATGGGAATGTCTGCGTTTGGTGAAATTCATTATCTGGTTGATATTGCACGCCCTGATGTTGCGGTTATAACAAATGTGGGAATGTCCCATATAGAAAACCTCGGCTCAAGAGAGGGAATACTAAAGGCAAAAATGGAAATTGCCGATTTCTTTGGTAAGGATAACCTCTTGATAATAAATGCCGATAATGATATGCTAAAAACAGTCAGCAGTGATAAAGAATACAAAATTCTTACCTACGGAATAGACGAAAAAGCCGATTATATGGCAGAAAACATTGCCGATAACGGCTTGGAGGGTTGCAGCTTTACGGCTGTAACACCGAAGGGCAGAATTGACATTAAGCTCGCGGCAGCAGGTGTACATAATGTTTACAACGCACTTTCAGCAATAGCAGTTGGCGAGCATTTTGGTATTTCTTCTTGTGATATTGCAGACGCTGTGGGAAATTTTGAACTTACAAAAATGCGTATGACTGTTGAAAAGTACGGCGATGTTACTCTTATAAATGACTGCTATAATGCGTCATATGATTCGATAAAAGCTGGGCTTGAGGTTTTGGCAAAGGCTAAGGGCAGACGTGTTGCGGTTTTGGGCGACGTGCTTGAGCTTGGTGATTTTGCAAAGGACACACATCTTAATATAGGTGATGTATGTGGCGGCAGAGCAGACGTAGTTATTACTGCAGGAAACAATGCAAAATATATTGCAGAGGGTGCAAAAAACGCAGGAGTTAAGGAAGTATTTTACTACCCAACTACAGAAGAAGCGGCAGTTGCTGCTGCCGAAATGGTAAAGGCGGGCGATACCGTACTTGTAAAAGCCTCTCGCGGAATGAAATTTGAAAAGGTATGTAATGCAATAGGAGATAAACTAAAATGAAATTAGGAAACTATAACTTAAATATGCTTATATGCTTTGGTGTTGCCTTTTTGGTAACGGCAGTAGTAATGCCTGTGCTGATACCCTATTTAAGACGTCTTAAATTCGGACAGCAGATACTGGAGGAAGGACCCAAATGGCACGAGAAAAAGTCGGGCACTCCCACAATGGGCGGTATAGGCTTTATCATTGGTATAGGAATAGCTGTCTTGTGTGCACTTCTAAGAAGCTTTGATATAAAGCTTTTGATGATGGCGGCAGTAAGCTTGGGCTTTGGTGCAATCGGATTTTTAGACGATTATGTTAAGGTTGTAAAAAAACAAAATCAGGGACTTACCGCATCGCAGAAGTTTATTCTGCAGGCAGCTCTGGCGGCTTTGTATGTAGTTGTGCTTATGAAAACAGGCGAGCTTTCTACAACAATTATTATTCCCTTTACGTCTTATAAGCTTGATATGCCGTGGTGGCTTTACATTCCTTTTATTCTGTTTGTTGTAACAGGTACGGTAAATGCAGTAAACTTAACCGACGGATTAGACGGCCTTGCGGCATCGATAACGGTTGTGGTAGCACTTTTCTTCGGTGCGGCAGCAGCTCTTGTAGGCTCACTTGGCAGTGCGTATTTTGCATTTGCACTCCTTGGCGGTGTGCTCGGTTTTCTCATTTATAACAAATATCCTGCAAAGGTATTTATGGGTGATACAGGCTCTCTCTATTTGGGAGGAGCGATTAGTGTTCTTGCGGTAGGTATGAAAATGCCACTTGTTCTTATAATAGTTGGCTTTGTATATCTTTTTGAAACATTGTCAGTCATATTGCAGGTAGCATCATTTAAGCTTACGGGTAAGAGGATTTTTAAAATGAGTCCCATTCACCACCATTTTGAAATGTGTGGCTGGAGCGAGAATAAGATTGTTACTGTATTTTCGCTTACTGCAGCTTTGTTAGCGGTTGTGGCATATTTGTCAATCGGGGCCTTTAGAGCATAACTTTTCTTGGGAAGGAGATAAAAAAAGTGAACTCAAACAGAAGAACACAAATAAAGAGTCGTCGCCCTAAAGGTGCGGTGGCAGAGAAAAAGCCACGTATCAAGAAAAGGAACATAGCCTTTAAGCTTGGCGAAATTGACTTTACCTTTCTGTTTTTAATAATTGTACTCCTTGCATTTGGTTTGGTAATGCTCCTTAGTGCATCAACACCGTCTGCAAATACTAAAATCGGCGACTCCTACTACTTCTTTATCCGTCAGCTATGCGGAGTGGGAGCGGGAGCTTTGGGAATGGTTTTCTTCGCTATGGTAGATTATCATAAGTACAAAAAATACATAAACGTATTCTTTTTGGCGGGTGTAATACTTCTTATATGCTGCCGTATCCCAGGTATCGGACAGTTTAGAAACGGTGCGTGGCGATGGCTCAGAACTCCTTTTATTCAGTTGCAGCCGTCAGAATTTATGAAGCCGCTTATAGTACTTTTCTTTGCAAAGCTTGTTACTGAAAAGAAATACCGCCTTGATAATGTGGCGGGACTTGGTGTATATGCGGCAATACTTGTTTTAATTGCCGGTATAATGTGGCTTTTGCAAAAGCACTTAAGCGGTGCGATTGTAATTTGTGCAATGGGAGTTGTGGTACTTCTGGTTGCGGGAGCGAAGCTTAAATACTTTGCAATGGCTCTTATAGCAGTAATTCCCGTTGGAGGTATATTACTTTTGCAGGACCCGACAAGATGGGGACGAGTGTTGTCCTTTTTAGACCCCTTCAGAGATACCGGCGATAAAAGCTATCAGATTACACAGTCGCTTATTGCAATAGGAACGGGCGGTCTTTTCGGTAAGGGTTTGGGACAAAGTGTGCAGAAGTACGGTTTTCTTCCTGAGCCTTACAATGATTTCATTTTTGCAATAGTGTGCGAGGAACTTGGATTTATAGGCGCAATAATCGTTATAGGCTTGTTTGTTGCGTTGGTTATAAGAGGAATAAAAATAGCGATGGAAGCACCCGATATGTATGGCGCACTGATTACTGTGGGAATAATGTCTCATATAGCTATTCAGTCATTGTTTAATGTAGCCGTTGTGAGCTGTTCTATGCCTACAACAGGAATGAGTCTGCCATTCTTCAGCTATGGCGGTACCGCTATAATGGTGCTTGTAGCTGAGATGGGAATAGTGCTTAATGTGTCAAGACAATCTACCAAAACCCGAGTTCTACCTAAATGATACACAGACGGGGGTAAGGGGTATTTTGTTTGGAAAGGAAAATATATAAATGAGAGTAATATTTGCAGGCGGCGGTACGGGCGGTCATATCAATCCTGCCATATCAATAGCCGATTATTTAAGAAAAAGTGAGGATAATTTTGAGGCACTTTTTATTGGAACAAAAAGAGGCCTTGAAACCAAGCTTGTCCCAGCAGCAGGCTATGATATAAAATATATTGATATACAGGGCTTTGACCGAAAAAATCTTTTAAAGAACTTTTCGGTTGCGGCAAAGCTTGTAAAGGCGAATAGCGATTGCGTTAAGATAATCAAAGATTTTAAACCTGATGCTGTAGTTTGTACGGGTGGCTATGCCAGCGGGCCGGTTGCGATTGCGGCAAAAAGGTGCGGCGTGCCAAGTATTATCCACGAACAGAATGTATATCCCGGCCTTACTGTAAAGGGTGCCCAGAGATATGTAAATTATGTTGCGGTAAGCTTTGCCGAAACTGTAAACCATATGCCTAAAAAGGATAATTGCGTGCTTACAGGTAATCCCATAAGGGAAGAAATCCTTTTGGCAGATAAGAAAAAGTGCCGAGAGAAGCTTGGTATATCAGACGACGAAAAATTTGTGCTCATTTTTGGCGGCAGCTTAGGTGCACCGAGGATTAACGATGCCGTTGCAGGAATGATACCTAAGTTAGCTGATACAAATATCCGTATTCTGTTCGGTACGGGCGAGCGAAATTATAAATCGGTAATGGAAAAAATCGGCGATGTACCTGCCAATGTAACGGTAACGCCGTATATAAACAATATGGCAGAGGTAATGGCGGCAGCTGATTTGGCGGTTACAAGATCAGGTGCAATAACGGTATCCGAGCTTGCCTGTCTTAATAAGCCCGCAATTCTCATTCCGTCTCCAAATGTGGTAAGAAACCATCAGGAGCAGAATGCGAAGGAATTTGCAGACAACAATGCTGCAGTTATGCTCAAAGAAGACGAGCTTTCGCCTGATAGTCTGTATAATGCCATTTCACAGCTTGCATCCGATGATGATAGGCTCGCTAAAATGGCAGAAAATATGGAAGGCTTTGCCAAACGTGATGCTTTGGGAGAGATTGCAAGTCTTGTTTACAAAATGAGGGGATAAAAAATGGGCGATATTTACGAAAGAATAAAAAAAGCGAAAAAAATTGTAGTTAAGATAGGAACATCTACTCTTACTTACGACAACGGCAAGGTCAACATAAGGAAATTTGACCAGATTGCCCGTGTTATTTCGGACATAAATAATTCGGGCAGAGAGGTGGTTGTTGTATCCTCGGGCGCTGGCGGAGTTGCTATGGGTAAGCTTGGCTACAGCGAGAAGCCTAAGGATATGCGTCGCAAACAG
>JAZROS010000217.1:0-1875 GCA_045648825.1 Clostridia bacterium
GTCAGGAGAACAAAACTCTTTTGGAAAAAGCAGGGTATACCGTAGTAAGAGATGTAGTTGTAGTAGACTCGCAAAACAGCGGCAAGGATGTGCGTTTGTCCGACTCAAAAACATACTCATCAAAGATGACACTTGCTGCAAGGGTGGGATTATTTGCAGATTATGCCGTAATTGATAAAAACTCAAATCTTGTTGCATTAAAGTCTGACACAGAGTCAGCGGTAACAGAGCAGATGTCGGTATATGTAAATGCAGTAACCGACAATACAATCAGCTATATTTCAAACGGAAAAACGGGTTCTTACACCTTTACGAGCGGTTTTGAGGTTTATTTGGACGGGAGCAAGCAGACTTTCTCTCAGGCAAGGAGCAGTATCAAGGCGGGCACAGATATAACCTTCTACGGCAAAGGCGGCGGCTGGAGCTTTGCGGTAATCGGAGGAGACGATGTTGAGCCTGTTATTGCAAGAAGAGATTATACTATTGCAGATACCAGCCTTGAGGGAATTGATATTAACACCTCAGGACTTACCGTCTACCGCGACGGAAAAGCTGCAGTAATATCAGATATTGCGATAAATGATGTCGTATATTATAATACACGCTCCAATGTAATGGATGTTTACAGCAAGAAGGTTACAGGTATTTACTATGATGCTAAGCCGTCCAAGAGCTTTGTTGAAACTGTAACTGTCGGCGGAAAGAGCTATGAGATAGGCTATGACGCTGCAGCTAAGGCTCTGGGTGCAAATGCGAACAGCTTTGAAATCGGCGAGAGAGTAACACTTCTTTTAGGAAAGGACGGCAAGGCGGTATTTGCCACCGAGCTGTCGGATACAGTATATGAAAACTATGGTGTTGTAGTGGGAGTGGGAACTCAGATTGCAGAGTCAGGTCTTAATGAGGGTTCTACAGAGGTATATGCCGACATATTTATGCCTGACGGCGAGGTACACAAAATAGTAACAATAACCGATTATAAGCATATGATAGGACAGCTTGTAAATATCGGCTATGAGGGTACAAAGGCGAAGCTTACGACAATGCAAAAGCAATCGGGAATGTCGGGTGAGCTTGATATTCAAAACCGCACACTAAACGGAAACACAATCCTAAAAAATGCAGTTGTTATACAGCGGACTGCATATGCGGAAGAAAAATCGGCAACGTGCGAAATTCTGACTCTCGAAACAATGACGGCAAAGAAAATAGAGGATAAAAACCTCTTAAATATTGCCGTTGGAAATGCTTTCGGCGATATTGCAATAATATATGTCGAGAATGTTGAAACGACAGCAAGTTTTGGTGTTGTAAGCGATGTTGTAACCAATACCAAAGGCTCTGTAACAGGCTATGGAATTTATTCCGATGGAAGAGAAGAAACCTATAACCCTAACTTTACAGTGGCAGGGCTTTCGGTAACAGACCCCGTAATGTTCAAAATTACAGGCAGCGACTCTGATATTCTAAAGAAACTGTTTAAAATAACAAGCGGTGCAGCTCAGGCGGCGGACAGTAGCAGAATTAAGGTTGGAGGCAGGGTATATCAGCTCTCGCCTGATGTGCAAATTGTAAATGTTGGCAATTTGTCCGAGTTTACCACTGTCAGCATAGATGAGCTGACATCAGGTAATGTCGGAAAGGTAGCCCTCTACTCTGATACATCAGCAACCGGTGCGTGTGTTATCCGTGTTATAACAGTAGGATAAAATCAAAAAAACTATTGACAAAAGCCGAAAGATAGAGTATTATAAACCTAATAGTTTTGAAAGGAGCAGGAAAATGAGTAGAAGTACATACACTACAAGTGAACTCCTACTAACATTGCCGAGCGCAAAGGGTGGTCGGTTTATAGTCCTGCGGTAAAATTACTGT
>JAZROS010000218.1:0-3781 GCA_045648825.1 Clostridia bacterium
ATTATCAGTCCCTTCGTATAATAATAAGAGCAATAGCCCTTATTCCATAATATGCGGATCTCGCAATTGATGAAACAAAAATTGGTTGACATAATTTTACTGTGGTGGTAAAATAAGTGGGTAAGAAAAAGGGAGTGTTAAGTATGGAAATAATCGGGATAATTATGCCGTGGATTGTACTAGTTGTAGGACTTGTACTTCTTATTAAGGGTGCAGACTGGTTTGTGGAGGGTGCATCGGGAGTTGCAGCAAAATTCGGTGTGCCGTCGCTTGTGATAGGTCTTACGATCGTTGCTTTCGGAACAAGTGCACCTGAGGCGGCTGTATCAATTTCCTCGGCTCTTAAGGGAAGCAGTGGAATTGCGCTTGGAAATGTTGTCGGGTCTAATCTGTTTAATCTTCTTGCAGTTGTCGGTGTCTGTTCTGTAATGCGTCCGACCGTGATTGACAAATCAATAATCAAAAAGGATTTTCCGTATAATCTGCTTGCTACAGTAGTGCTTGCAATTACAATGATTGATACCTTCTTCGGAGATTTACCTGTTAATGTGATTTCAAGAACTGACGGACTGATAATAATTGCATTCTTTGCAATATTTATGTATTACACAATCTCAGCTGGTTTAAGTGAAAAGGCGGAGGTTGACGAGGAAAAGAAGATATACAGTATTCCAAAGCTTATTATGTTGCTTGTTGTCGGAATTGCGGCGATTGTAATTGGCGGACAGGCTGTTGTAAATGGTGCAAGCGATATTGCAAGGGCATTTGGTGTAAGTGAAACACTTATAGGCCTTACAATCGTTGCTGTCGGTACATCTTTGCCTGAGCTTGTTACATCGGTTGTTGCCATAAGAAAGGGCGAGGACGATATTGCAATCGGTAATGTTATAGGCTCTAATGTCTTTAACGTTCTGTTTATAATAGGTATTGCCGCGGCAATAAAGAGTATCCCTGTTGATGCTATGTTGATAACCGATATACTGATGCTTCTTGCAATAAGTCTTGTATTCTACTTCTCCATACTTAAAAGAAGAAAGGTAAACCGTGCAGGCGGTATCGTGATGGTTATTGCATATGTTTTATATATGGCATATGCTGTTATAAGATAATAAATAAGGCTGAACGAAATCAATCGTTCAGCCTTTTGTCATCATATGGCACTTATAATAAGCGGTATTGTTACAAGTGCCAGTATATTAGATACAAATGCGAGCTTTGCTCCGGTTTTACAGTTTTCGCCGATAAGCTTGGGGAAAATTATTGTATTCAGTCCGCACGGCATTGCAGTAAGAAGTACTGCAGAGCGGATAATATTTTCGGATGCAAACTGTCTTAATACCAAAAGAAGTGTTACCGGAATAATAATCAGCCTGAATGCACAGGCGATGTATATGTTTTTGTCGGTTATCAGCTCTTTTATCTGATATTCGGATATTGTGATACCTGCCAGTATCATACTTATCGGTGCCATACACGATGAGGATTTTAAAACGGCAGTTTCGGCAATAGAGGGGAGTTTAATTCCTGTAAGACCGAAAACGATACCTAAAATTATGGCTATCATCACAGGGTTTGCCAGTCTTTTTATTGAAATATTGCTTTTCGTTAGCATACAATAGCCGGCGGTGTATGTAAAGCAGGAGAATGGGAACGCAAACAAAATCATATTAAGAAGCCCCTCTGTGCCATAAAGTCCCTCCGCTACGGCGTAACCCATATATCCGAAATTTGCAATAACCAGTGTGTATTTATATATCTTTTTTTCATAATCATTTTTACCTAAATATTTCGACACAATACTTGCAAAAAGTATAAGAACAGCAAGTATTGCTATTCCTGCAAGGGTAAGTGGATAATAATTAGAAAGGTTAGAAATATTAAAATTGGTATAAAATGCTTTGAATATGGTACAAGGGAAAAGGAGGTACACCAAAAGTGTAGAAAGAACACGGCTTTCTTTTGTAGCAATAAGACCTGTTTTCCCCAATATGTATCCTATCAATATAAATATGAATAGCAATAAAATCTGTTCAGTAACTATTATCATTTTTCTCCTCCGGATAACAATTATAGCAACTATTGCCCCACATTATATAATACACACAAAAAATTGTCAATATCTGACTAAACGTAAAAATGCAGAACAGGTTGTTCTGCATTTTTTGCTTTTTTAAGAAAACATACTTACCGCAGTATCAATAACACCGCCGATGGATTTAAAAACACCCTCGGTCTTTTTCATCAGCTTGTGGCGTTGTCTGTCAGATACGGGGTCAACAAGCATTGTGGCTGCTGCGCCTAAAATTAGTCCTGCGGCCATTCCCTTGATAAAACCTGATGTGCACATTTTTTTCCCTCCTTGCAAGTTAGAGTATAATTAGTTTACCGCAATTTTGTGATTTTAGGCATAAGTATGAAAAATATTTTTAAACTTTTAACAATTTGCGAATTGCAGGCAAATAAAATATAGGGTATTATATTAGATACAAAGACAACGGGAGGGATTTTTGATGACGCTTATAAGACCGTTTTGCGGATACAGGTATAATGAGGAAAAGATTGAAGATATAGGAAAGGTTATGACACCGCCTTATGACTCTATAGGTGATGAGGAACGGCATAAGCTCTATTCTCTTGATAAACACAATATTGTAAGAGTTGTCAACGGTTTGGAGTACGAAGATGACAATGAAGAAAACAACATCTTTACCCGCGCAAAGAAGCATTTTACCGAATGGCTTAATGATGAGATAATAAAAAAAGATAAAAAGGAAGCAATATATATGTATGAGCAAAGGCTCGAATACAACCACTCAACCTATTCAAACAGAGGATTTGTTGTTGAAATGAGGCTTTGTAATCTGACAGAAAAGAAGGTTATTCCGTGTGAAAAGTCTTCGGTTAAAGACAGAGACCGTGCAAAGCTTATAAGGGCAGTTGATGCTAATGTAAGTATGATAAACTGTATGTATATTGAGAGTGAAAAATACATTACAAACTTTATGGAAGATGTTTCCGAGCGTGAGCCTGATACGCTTTGTACTATTGATGACGGAACGGTACAAAGACTTTGGATAATTGATGATGAAAAAGAAATTGAGTATATATTGTCGCACCTCAAAGACCATACATTTTTCCTGATTGACGGCCAGAACAGATACGAGGTTGCCCGTAACTATGCTATGGAGAGAAAGGCTCAAAATCCCGAGCATACCGGCGAGGAAAGCTATAACTACATTATGACGCTTCTTTCCAATGCCTACGATGACGGACTTATGCAGGTGCCTTATCACAGACTTTTAAGATTTCCTAAGGGCTTTCGTGAGGATTTCTTTGTATCAGCTGCTCAGGACCATTTTAAGATTGAGAAAATTATTGTTGATACAGAGCTGGGTGAAATGGTTGACACAATTAAAAAACAAATTGCAACAACAAGGAAAATGAACAGGTTTGCGGTATATACAGGAAAAAACTATTTCTACCGTCTTACCCTTACCGACACAGAGTTTTTAAAACAGCTTTTGCCTGATGTTTCTGACAGCTACAGAAGTCTTGATGTAACAGTTCTTAATAAGCTTATACTTGAGGATATTTTTAACATTATGGAGGACTCTTACATCGAGAGAGTTACCTACACAAAGAGTATTACCGATGGTATAGGTGAACTTAAAAAAGGTACGCATCAGTGTATGGTTTGTATGAATGCAGTAAAGGCTGAACAAATCCGTGCGGTTGTTACTGAGGGCGAAACAATGCCCGAACGCTCAATATGCGTTTTCCC
>JAZROS010000219.1:0-5121 GCA_045648825.1 Clostridia bacterium
GAGAGGATTGTGCCTTTAAACAGATATACAGATGTAGTAGTATAAGACAACTTATCCCTGCGAGCAAACTCGCTGCCCTTTGAGTACAGTCCGAAGAAATATATCAATGACATAAGAACCGATACCGCTGCATAAATAGCGGGCTTGTCCATTACAACCGCAACGAACATAAACATAAATACTGCTAATAACATTATTGTAGTTATGTGAGAAAGAAGGGCTGACAAAAACTGTTTTGCCATACCCGGCTGAAATATTTTCACTTTAAACTCATTCCTTTCTGGGAATTAAAGCAGCCACACACTTAAATTCTTCTTTTCTGCCGGCTTTTGCTGTGGTTCTTCTGCTTCTTTTTCTGTCGGCTTCTTTTTCTCAGAAGGCTTGGTGTGTACTCCAAACAGCGGAAGAACTGCACGAGCTGATATACCGCCTGAGAAAATTCTCTTAAAGCTCTCGTCCTGACGGTTAGCGGCGGTCAAATCCTCAAGAGTACAGTTTGCAACAATTCCGAGATATATATTCATATCATTTTTGGTTAGCTGTGTATAATCATCAAGATGCAGAGAAACAGGCTTTTTGGAGGTTGCACTGCTTCCGATAAGATGCAAAAGCCTTTGTACATCGCATATGTCGGCACCCGATTCGTATTCTGTAAGGCTAAACTGCTCCTTTTTTGCAAAATTACTGCCGATTGCGTTCATAAATGCAACCGTATCACCTATATCAGATGTATTATGACACGGAATACTTTTGAAGCGGTCATAAAAAAGCTTTCCGTCGATGGAATATGTACGGTTAAAATATCTTGCGTAGCTTGTGCAAAGGGGCTTTACTGCGACGGATAGGTCATTTTCTCCTGCGTCAATCAAAAGGTGCACTCTGTTTGGCAGAAGCAAAAATGCCAGAAGTTTTAAATCGTCGGAAAAATATTCTTTAAGTCGCATTCTAAACTCCATATAATCCGAGCTA
This sequence comes from Clostridia bacterium, assembly GCA_045648825.1. Classification (GTDB taxonomy): domain Bacteria; phylum Bacillota; class Clostridia; order UBA1381; family UBA1381; genus HGM11525. The sequence continues at coordinate 970 of JAZROS010000219.1, forward strand.
TCAAGAAAGAGCTTATCCACACCTCTTAAAAGCACATGGTAAACTCCGCTCTCACTTTTTTGTCTTCCTGTCCTTGCCATCTTTTTACCCCCTTAACATAATCCTACTCATTGACTAAAGTATATCACTATTTGTCATATTTTGCAATAGGGACATAAAAAATATTTTTACTGTAAGGGAATTTCTGCATATATGCCCTGTTCTGACAATAACCTTTATAGAAGAAAACGGGTGAAAGGCGGAACTTAAATGAATTATTCTCAAGAAACACTTAAAAAGTTAGAAAAGGACTTGAGAACTGACTTTAACAAAGGTCTTAAAAGCAGACAAACGAGGGTGGGAGGAAATGTTATTTCCACCAAAAAGAGAGCGGGATTTTTAAAACAAATACTTGCTCAGATGTCCGATTTTATGACAGTAGTGCTGATTGTTGCCGCGGCTGTATCGTATTTTTCTACTCATATGCGAGGAGAAAATGATATATTTGAGCCGCTTTTGATAGTGGCGATTGTTCTGTTGAATGCACTTTTGGGCGTGTTTCAGCAACGTCGTGCGGAAAAGGCGATAGACGCACTCAAAAAGCTTGCTGACCCGCAGGCAACGGTTATAAGAGATAGCAAGGTGCAGAAGATTTCGGCTGAAAATCTTACTGTCGGTGATATTGTGCTTATAAAGGCGGGGGATAAAATTGCGGCTGATATGAGGATTATAGAATCGGTGGGACTTGAAGCTGACGAATCCTCATTAACAGGCGAATCGGTTCCTGTACAAAAGGAGGAGTGCACCATTGTCGAGGCTGTTACGGCGGGAGAGAGGCGTAATATGCTTCATTCGGCGACTTCGGTTACGGCAGGGCACGGCAAGGCGGTTGTATGTGCAGTGGGGATGGATACCGAAATGGGCAAAATTGCAGGCTTTATCTTGAACGAAGAAGATGAGCAGACCCCTTTGCAGAAAAAGCTTGCAAAGCTTGGCAAAACTCTTGGAATTGCGGCTCTTGCCATCTGCGGTGCGATTTTTTTGATAGGAATTGCAAAGAGGCTGGAGCCTTTGGATATGTTTATTACGGCGGTAAGTCTTGCTGTTGCGGCTATACCGGAGGGTCTGCCTGCAACCGTTACTGTTATGCTGGCAATCGGCGTTGAGCGGATGGCGCGGAAAAATGCTATTGTAAAGAGGCTTTCTGCGGTGGAAACTTTAGGTGCGGCAAATGTAATATGCACCGATAAAACAGGGACTCTTACAGAAAACAAAATGACTGTATCCGAGTTTTATTCGGAGGATGCAGGCTTAATGCGTGAAATTGCGGCACTTGCATCGGAGGGCGGCACAAGTCCTACCGAAAAGGCAATACTCATCTGGAGCGGAGAAATATCCGGTTGGGAGAGGACAGAGGAGAAGCCATTTGACTCTAAAAGAAAAATGATGAGTGCACTGGTTAAAAAGGGGAAAAGCTGCCGTGTTGTAGCAAAGGGTGCAGCGGAAATTTTACTTCTGAGATGTACCGAAAAATGCGGAAGAACGGGCATATCGTCTCTTTCTCCTGAGGAAAGGAGCAGGCTTTTAAGACGTGCAGAGTCAATGGCTGCAAAGGGGCTTAGAGTTCTTGCTGTTGCATATGCGGATACAGATGTATTAAGGGAAAATAATCTAACCTTTTGTGGATTTGTCGCCATATCCGACCCGCCACGAAAGGAAGCAAAAGCGGCAGTTTCCGAATGCAAAAAGGCAGGTATACAGGTTGTTATGATAACGGGAGACCATATTGCAACCGCTAAAGCTATTGCCCGTGAAGTCGGGATTTTGGACGGACAGGAGAAGGTTATAGAGGGGAGAGAGCTTGACGGGATAAGTGATTCGGAGCTTGCCAAAATTCTGCCGGAGGTCAGGGTTTTTGCAAGAGTTACCCCTGAGCAGAAGCTGCGTATTGTAAAGACCTTCAAGAGCATAGGTGCGATTGCGGCTATGACGGGCGACGGTGTAAATGATGCGCCTGCCTTAAAGGCTGCGGATATAGGCTGCAGTATGGGTAAAAACGGCACAGATGTTGCAAAGGAAGCTTCGGATATGGTACTTGCCGATGATAATTTTGCGACCATTGTTGCAGCGGTTAAAGAGGGTAGGCGTATTTTTGCAAATATAAGAAAATCGGTGCTGTTTTTGCTTTCCTCTAATATTGGTGAGCTTTTGTGCGTATTTTTGGGACTTTTGTTCGGTTGGGCTGCACCTCTTACTGCGCCCCAGCTTTTGTGGATAAACCTTGTTACCGATTCCCTGCCTGCCGTCGCGTTGGGACTTGACCCTGCGGATAAGGATATTATGACAAAAAATCATCAGGCAGGAGGAGCTTTGCTTAGCGGAGCGAACTGGGCTGCTATTGTAACCGAGGGCGCATTGATAGGCGCTTTGGCACTGGTTGCGTATACGCTTGGTGCGATTATATTTGATGCGGGTGGAGTACATATAACAGGAAGAACAATGGCATTTGTTGTTCTGGCATCGTCGCAGCTTGTACATTCTTTTAACCTGAGAACCGATAAATCGGTCATAAAAGACGGTATTTTCAAAAACAAAGCACTTGTCTGGTCCTTTGTTCTGGGAATAATTCTGACTGTAGTTCTTGTAAATATTCCTTCGGCAGCAGCGCTGTTTGGTGTCTGCACACTGCCTCCTGCGGCATGGGGAATATGTGCCGTGTTTGCAATAATGCCGCTTATAATAGTGGAGATTGCCAAGAGAGCAGAGCAATTTTTTTGTGCGAAAGACATTAAATAAGGAATAAAATCGGCTCGGTTTGTTAAAATTTTTACAAAATAACGGAAATATTTTGAAAATCAGTAGACATTTTCAAAATATGTGATATAATAAATACGTTATGATGCACCTTGTGTGTCATAGAATACAATTTACTATAGGAGGAGATTCCAATGGCAAAGAAGTACGTATATCTTTTCTCGGAAGGCGACGCAAGTATGAGAGAGCTTCTCGGCGGTAAGGGTGCTAACCTTGCAGAGATGACCAAAATCGGTCTTCCTGTTCCGCAGGGCTTTACAGTTTCTACTGAGGCTTGTACACAGTACTACGAGGATGGAAGAAAAATCAATGCAGACATTCAGGCAGAGATTATGGAATACATCGATAAGATGGAGGGTATCACCGGTATGAAGTTCGGTGATAAGGAAAATCCGCTTCTCGTGTCTGTTCGTTCAGGTGCAAGAGCATCTATGCCCGGTATGATGGATACAATTTTGAACCTCGGTCTTAACGAAGAGGTTGTAGAGGTTATGGCTGCTAAGTCAGGCAACGCTCGTTGGGCTTGGGACTGCTACAGAAGATTTATCCAGATGTATTCTGACGTAGTTATGGAAGTTGGTAAGAAGTATTTTGAACAGCTTATCGACGAAATGAAGGAAGCAAAGGGCGTAACACAGGATATTGAGCTTACTGCTGAGGACCTTAAAACTCTTGCAGGTCAGTTCAAGGCTGAGTATAAGAACAAGATCGGTAAGGACTTCCCGTCTGACCCGAAGGAACAGCTTATGGGTGCAGTAGAAGCAGTATTCCGTTCATGGGATAACCCCAGAGCTAACGTTTACCGCCGTGATAACGATATTCCTTATTCATGGGGTACAGCTGTTAACGTACAAATGATGGCGTTCGGTAATATGGGCGACGATTGCGGTACAGGTGTTGCTTTCACAAGAGACCCTGCTACAGGCGAGAGAGGTCTTATGGGTGAGTTCCTTGTAAACGCACAGGGTGAGGACGTTGTTGCAGGCGTTCGTACTCCGATGCCGATTGCTGAAATGGCAGATAAGTTCCCCGCAGCTTTTGCACAGTTCCAGGAAGTGTGCAAAACTTTGGAGGACCACTACAGAGATATGCAGGATATGGAATTTACTGTTGAAGATGGCAAACTTTTCATGCTTCAAACACGTAACGGTAAGAGAACCGCTAAGGCTGCTCTTAAAATCGCTTGTGATTTAGTTGAAGAAGGTATGATCGATAAGAAGCAGGCTGTTGCTATGATCGATCCCAGAAACCTTGATACACTTCTCCATCCTCAGTTTGATGCTAAGGCTCTTAAGGCTGCAACTCCTGCAGGCAGAGGTCTTGGTGCGTCTCCCGGTGCTGCTTGCGGTAAAGTTGTAT
>JAZROS010000220.1:0-7508 GCA_045648825.1 Clostridia bacterium
CGTATCGATAGTTGCTAATGTTGGTATGTTTCTTATATTTAATGCCGGTTATTATTTTGCACTTGCTTATGGTGCGCATAGACTCGCAGCGGGCGTTTTGGGCTATGGTGATTTAACTGCTATACTTCAGCTTGTGAATAAAATTCAGACACCTTTTAAGAGTGTCTCAAGCTTGGTGCCGCAGGCATTTGGGGTAATTGCATCAACAGAGAGGCTTTTGGAAATTGAAAATCTGCCTGATGAGACCGAAAGTGGAGATAAAGTGCCGTCTGATATTTACAGCAGTTTAAAAGAGATTGTATTTGATAATGTAACCTTCCGTTATGCAGAAGACTCTGTTGTCTCGGGAATAAATATGCGTATAAAAAAAGGCGAGTGTGTTGTAGTAGCCGGAGAATCAGGTGCGGGCAAAAGCACATCAATCAAGCTTCTTTTGGGAATACTTGAGCCTGAAAAGGGAAGCATTTATCTTTCTGATGGTGAAAAGAAATATAACATAGGTAGAAATGCCCGTACCCTATTTTCGTACGTTCCTCAAGGGAATATGATACTTTCGGGAACAATCAGAGAGAATATTTCGTTTGCACGTCCGGCTGCTTCCGAGGAGGAAATTATACACGCAGCTAAGGTCGCACAGATTTGGGAGTTTATCAAAACTCTTGATAACGGTCTTGATACGAAGATAGGTGAGAAAGGCCTCGGACTTTCGGAAGGTCAGGCACAGCGTATTTCGATTGCCAGAGCAATTCTTTATGATGCACCGGTACTTTTACTTGATGAGTCAACATCAGCTCTTGATTCTGCTACCGAACTTGCTTTGCTTCAGGCTATCCGCAGTATGACAGATAAAACTTGTATTATTGTAAGTCATAAACAAGCGGCATTTGATATTTGTGATAATGTATGTTATGTAACGAAACAGGCACAGCTTCAGGAGGAACAGAATGGGTAAATTTGACGGAATATTGATTTGCAGCGATCTTGACGATACATTACTTACATCAGAGAGAGAAATCTCTGATGTGAATAAAAAGGCAATAGAATATTTTATGTCAGAGGGTGGGAAATTCACTTTTTGTACAGGACGTGTGCCCTCTGGTGCAAAGCTTGCACTTCAATATATTGTACCTAATGTGCCTATGATATGCTTTAACGGTGCGGCAATATATGATTTTAATAATGATAGGATTTTGTGGGAGAAGTTTCTTGACAAAAGAGCCGGAGATGTGATAGACTTCGTTCTATCCAATATGCCACAAATAGGTGTTGAAATATCTACAAATGAAAGGGTGTATCATCACCGAAGTAACCGCCTGACTGCCGAACACGTAGGTATAGAAAAGATTTTGCATACAAATCTGGACTATAAGGAAATTAAGGAAGACTGGAAAAAGGTTATCTTTATGGCAGAGCTTTCCGATATGCCAAAGCTTAGAAATTTGATAGAAGAATCTGAATTTACAGAAAGATATACATTTATTCAAAGCTATAAGCATTATTATGAACTTCTTCCTAAAGGTACAGGAAAAGGAGAGGCTATGCTCGAGCTTGCCAAAATACTTGCTATAGATAAGCAAAAGACAGTCGGTGTGGGCGATAACGAAAACGATATTTCGCTTGTAAGGCTTGCCGGAGTTGGAGTTGCGGTTTTAAATGCGATTGAAGAGGTTAAAAATGTAGCCCATTATATCACGGTTGATAATGACAGCAATGCTCTTGCGGATATTATAAACGCAATAGAAAATAAAAAAATTATATTTTGACAAACGAAAGCTACTTATATATATTAGTAGCTTTCGTTTTTTGCTTATAATGTGCCTTGGTAGCAAACGTACCACAACATCTTGTAAGATAGTGTAACACAAATGTAATATTGCGCTCAAATCAAGTGTTTATGTGGATTTTGGCATATATGGATAAAAATGGAAATAAAAAGACAAAAAAAGTAGTTGACAGGCACATAATATTGAGTTATAATTCAATAGAAACACAATATATGGTGTTCGTTGGGCTAAATGGCATACATAGGACGATATATATGAATTTTATATAAAGAATGCCCGATAAACACATATTGAATACTAATAATAGAGGAAGGAGATTTGGTTTCTATGGTAGAAAAAATTGTCAAAAGAGACGGACGACAGGTTGAATTTAACTTAGAGAAGATAAGCGACGCTATAAACAAGGCATTTATTGCAAGCACACAGAGAGATGATATTGAATATGCGTCAAAGCTTGCACAGCAGGTGGTGTTTGAATTAGAGGAGATTGGTTTTGATGTGCCATCGGTTGAGCAAATTCAGGACTGTGTAGAGAGGGTTCTTGTTAAAAACGGTCATGTAAGAACTGCAAGAGCTTATATGGTATATCGTTCAGAACGTACAAGAGTGCGCGAAATGAAAACAAACCTTATGCAGATTTATGAGGATATTACTTTTAAGGATGCAAAGGATTCTGATTTGCAGAGAGAAAACGCAAATGTAAATGCCGATACTGCAATGGGTACAATGCTTAAGTACGGCTCGGAGGGTGCAAAGCAGTTTTATGAGATGGTTGTATTGAAACCTGAGTATGCTGAGGCACATAAGCGTGGAGATATACATATTCACGACCTTGACTTCCTAACAATGACAACCACCTGTACACAGATTGACCTTCTAAAGCTGTTTGAAAATGGATTTTCAACAGGACACGGCGTTCTTCGTGAACCGAATGATATTGCAAGCTATTCTGCACTTGCTTGTATTGCAATACAGTCAAATCAGAATGACCAGCATGGCGGTCAGAGTATTATTAACTTTGACTATGGTATGGCTCCTGGTGTAGTTAAGACATATCAGAGAAAGTACACTCAGAATCTTCAGAAGGCTATTGAGCTTACAACAGGCACAGTAATTGATGAGGAAGTATTAAAGACTATCCGTAAAGAGCTTGTAGCATCAGGTAAAGTATTAAGAATTGCCGACAATGATGATTATAAGAAGGCAGAGCTTCCGAAGCTTAAAGAGCTTGGTGTTGATGAAAAGGCTGCTAAAAAAGCACAAAAGTATGCTTCTGAAACATCTGTAAAGGAAACAGAGAGAGCTACCTATCAGGCAATGGAAGCATTTATCCATAACCTTAACACAATGAATTCAAGAGCAGGTGCACAGACACCGTTCTCCTCTATTAACTATGGTATGGATACAAGTGAAGAGGGAAGAATGGTTATGAGAAACGTTCTTCTTGCTAACGAGGCGGGTCTTGGTAACGGTGAAACACCAATCTTCCCGATACAGATTTTCAGAGTTAAGGAAGGAATTAACTATAATCCGGGCGACCCCAACTACGACCTCTTTAAGCTTGCCTGCAGAGTAAGTGCAAAAAGACTGTTCCCGAATTTCTCGTTCCAGGACGCACCCTTTAACCTTAAGTATTATAAGGGTACACCTGAGACAGAAATCGGATATATGGGATGCCGTACAAGAGTTATCGGTAACGTACATGACCCTGAAAGAGAAATCAGTAACGGCAGAGGTAACCTCTCCTTTACATCTATCAACCTTCCCAGAATTGCTATTAAAGCAAAAGGTGATGTAAACTGGTTCTTTGAGGAGCTTGACAGAAAGATTGACTTGGTAATCGGTCAGCTTCTTGACAGATTTGAAATTCAGGCAAATAAGAGAGTTCTCAACTACCCGTTCCTTATGGGTGAGGGTGTTTGGATTGACTCGGAGAAATTAGGACCAAATGACTATGTTCGTGAAGTTTTAAAGCACGGAACACTTTCAATCGGCTTTATCGGTCTTGCAGAAACTCTTGTTGCTCTTATCGGCGAGCATCACGGACAGAGTGAGAGAGCACAGAATTTGGGTCTTGATATAATTTCGCATATGCGTGCAAGAATGGACCAAGAAGCTGAAAAGAGAAAGCTTAATTTCTCACTCCTTGCAACACCTGCTGAGGGTCTTAGCGGAAGATTTGTAAGAATGGACAAGAAGATATACGGTGAAATCGAGGGAGTAACAGACAGAGATTATTACACAAACTCATTCCATGTTCCCGTTCACTACAATATCGGTGCATTTAAGAAGATTAAGACAGAGGCTCCGTATCACGCACTTACAAATGCAGGTCATATTTCATATGTAGAACTTGACGGAGACCCGACAAAGAATCTTGATGCTTTTGAGAAGATTATCCGTGCTATGCATGACGCAGGTATCGGCTACGGCTCGGTTAACCATCCTGTTGACCGCGACCCGATTTGCGGATATACAGGTATTATAGGTGATACTTGTCCTATGTGCGGAAGAAGCGAGGAAGAGCACGGTACAAAATTTGAACGTATCAGAAGAATTACAGGATACCTTGTAGGAACTCTTGACCGCTTTAATGACGGTAAAGCAGCAGAAGAACGCGATAGAGTAAAACACGGACTTGAAAACTAAATAAAGAAATGCGACGGTTTAACCGTCGCATTTCTTTATGTTTTTGTACTTATTCTTTTTCAGCTAAAAGCTTATCACAGCTTACAAGCTTTACACAAAGTGTAAATACCTGCATAGCCATTTCAAGTTCTGCAGTTGTCGGGTAGGAAGGAGCAATTCGGATATTGCTGTCAGACGGGTCCTTGCCGTATGGGTAGGTAGCACCTGCATTTGTTAGAGTAATACCTGCTTCCTTGCACTTAGCTACGATTGCTTTTGCACAACCTGGAAGCGAGTCAAATGATACAAAGTAACCGCCCTTGGGCTTAATCCATTTACCGATTTCGAGTGAGCCAAGCTTGCTTTCTAATGTATCGCAAACCATCTCAAACTTAGGACGAAGAATGTCTGCGTGCTTCTTCATATACTTAACAACACCGTCCATATCGCCATAGAACCTTACATGACGGAGCTGATTGAGCTTATCGTGTCCGATTGTCTGGATTGTAAGCTGCTTTTTGATTTCTTCGATATTCGCAGTAGAAGCTGCTATTGCAGCAACTCCGGAGCCGGGAAAACTGATTTTAGATGTTGAGCAGAACTTGTAAACCATATCAGGATTTCCTGCTTTAGTACAAGCATCAAGGATTTCCACAAGATAATCCTGATCATCGTCATAGAGGTGATGAACACCATATGCGTTATCCCAGTAAATTCTAAAATCCTTTGCTGCAGGCTTTAGTGCTGCAAATCGTCTTACAGTTTCATCAGAGTAGGTAATACCCTGCGGATTTGAGTACTTGGGAACGCACCAGATACCCTTAATTGCAGGATCGGAGCTAACGAGTTTTTCTACCATATCCATATCAGGACCGGTCTCAAGCATCGGAATGTTAATCATTTCAATCCCGAAAAACTCTGTGATCGCAAAGTGCCTGTCATAGCCGGGTACGGGACAAAGGAATTTAACCTTGTCAAGCTTGCACCAGGGAGTAGAGCCTAAAACACCATGAGTATATGAACGTGAAACTGTATCGTACATAATGTTAAGGCTGGAGTTTCCATAGATAATAACATTGTCAACAGGAACTTCAATCATATCAGCAAGAAGTGCTTTTGCATCGCTGATACCACAGAGTACGCCGTAGTTTCTGCAATCAACTCCGTCGCTTTTAAGCTCTGTTTTGCTTGACAAAACATCCATCATACCCATAGATATATCAAGCTGATCGGCAGCAGGCTTACCTCTTGACATATCAAGGGTAAGCTTTTTTGCCTTAATTTCGGCAAATTCAGCCTCAAGTTTATTCTTTTCAGCAGCAAGTTCAGCTGCAGTCATATCTAAATAAGATTTCATCGGGTAACCTCCGCTTGCAAAAATTTCATTTAATTATATCACAAAATGTAAAATATTTCAACAACAAATTAAATTTTGTAATATATTACAGCCAATAGGGGAAAATAATTCCTATAGTTGCCGAGTTGCACAAATTTAATGTATAATTATCGTGTAAATGAATTGCTTTCATTATTATATGAAAACCCGATTGAATTCATAACAGATATAATATCGTTAATATCACAGTCCTCGGCTTTTACAAGCTCTTCCAATGAACTGTAAGAGTCTCTTAGCTTTGTATTCAGGTAACTCATAAGAATATATGGATCCTTCGGTAACATCTTTATCATCTCCAATCTTACTGTATTATAACATTATCCAACAATGATTACAATATAACTCTTGATTTTAATAGAGTTATTGTATAAAATATAGAATATAAAATTTTTGATAAAAAAAGATTGACAAAAATATAACAAGTATGTTAAAATTTTAACAAACAAAGAATTTGTTTGAAAACCTTAATAACAATGGAGGGTGTCAAAATGGAAAGAAGAAATTACGAGACAGTTGACTGTGTAGAAAAGCTGCGCGAAAAAATTGCAAGTGTCAAAGCAGCACAGGAAATTTTCGCAAGCTATACACAGGAGCAAGTTGACAAAATATTTTTGGCGGCAGCGACTGCGGCTAATAAAGCAAGAATATCTCTTGCAAAAATGGCTGTTGAAGAAACCGGCATGGGCATCGTAGAGGATAAAGTAATAAAGAACCATTACGCATCTGAGTATATATATAATGCATACAGGAATACAAAAACCTGCGGTGTACTTGAGGAAGATAAGGCGTATGGTATTAAGAGGATAGCAGAGCCTATCGGTCTTATAGCGGCTGTTATCCCCACCACAAACCCAACCTCAACGGCAATATTTAAAACGTTAATTGCACTTAAGACAAGAAATGGTATTATTATAAGCCCGCATCCGAGAGCTAAAAATTGTACAATAGAAGCATCAAGAATTGTTTTGGAGGCGGCGGTAAAAGCAGGTGCACCTGAGGGAATTATAGGCTGGATTGATGTACCGAGTTTGGAAATGACAAATACAGTAATGGCTGAGGCAGATATTATTCTTGCAACAGGCGGACCGGGTATGGTAAAGGCTGCGTATTCAAGCGGTAAGCCTGCACTTGGTGTAGGTGCCGGAAATACTCCTGCTATCATCGATGATACTGCGGATATTCAGCTTGCAGTTAATTCAATCATACATTCCAAGACCTTTGATAACGGTATGATATGTGCATCTGAGCAATCTGTTATTGTTCTTGATAAGGTTTATAACAAGGTTAAAAAGGAATTTATAGACAGAGGATGTTATATCCTTTCTGACGAAGAAACCGAGAAGGTAAGAAAGACAATTATTATAAATGGTGCATTGAATGCAAAAATTGTAGGTCAGTCTGCGTATAAGATTGCGAGCCTTGCAGGTGTAGATGTGCCGGAGAATACGAAAATTCTCATAGGAGAGGTTGAATCGGTAGAGCTTTTGGAGGAGTTTGCACATGAGAAGCTTTCTCCTGTGCTTGCAATGTACAAAGCAAAGAGCTTTAATGATGCAGTCGAAAAAGCAGAGCATCTTATTGCTGATGGTGGATACGGACATACATCTTCATTATATGTAAATAATCTTACTGAAAATGAAAAAATTGAGTTATTCCAGTCTAAAATGAAGACTTGCCGAATTCTTATTAACACACCGTCA
>JAZROS010000221.1:0-1865 GCA_045648825.1 Clostridia bacterium
TGCCAAATAGGAAATGCTTAAGAATATTGCCGTTTTATCCTTCCTTTTGATTGCAAGATACGCTGTATAGAAAAATGCAGGAATTCCAGCCCACCATACAAGCGGGTTTCCCATAGCGCTTATTCCGCCTCGCATTGTTTCGCTAATCACGCCCGAATAGTACCACACGGGGCGGTAGATAATCGGCCACTGATACCAGGGCGACGAAAATCTGTGCTCTGATTTAAGAGTGCTGTGATAATTATACATATTTATCTGGTTATCCCATATCCCCTTTATTCCGACTCCATCTGTCCTCAGGAACGGAATATACGAGAGCATATATATTATGACAGGTATTACAACGAATGCTCCTATACAGAAAAGAACAAGCGTTTTTACTCTCTCGGGGAATATCACCGCTTTAGGATTGCCCTTTTTGTATTCCCTGTAATGACTTAGAAGATTTGCAAAGAAAATTACTGCAAGCCCCGCTCCTGCATAAGCTCCCGTCCATTTTGACGCAATACCCAGACCAAAGGAAAGACCTGAAAGTCCGAGAGGTACAAGCAGTTTTTTAATATCGCCGTAGAAATCTTCTCTTAAATAGCTTAGCATAAACATATACATCAGCATTATAAAGAATGTGATATAAACGTCAATGGTAGCAATTCTGGTCTGAGTAAAATGCATAAAGTCAAACGTGAAAAGCACCGTCGCAAAAAATGACAGGTGTATTTCGCCAAAAAGCTTTTTCGCGAAAATATATATAACAGGCACCATCATTATTCCCAACAAAGTTCCCATAATTCTCCAGCCAAACGGATTCATTCCGAACAGCTTTATACCTATGGAGATAATGGCCTTACCCAAGGGCGGATGTGTCCACTCGTAAACATTATCACCCTCTAAAAATTCGTAGGCTGTGCGTGCGTGGTAAATTTCGTCAAAGTAGGTGCTGTTTTTGAAATTCTGTTGTTCGGGAACAAATACCGCCTCATCAAACAGCTCGCCCTCTCCGCCTATAATATTGCCATCCTTATCAAAGAATGCCATCTCAAATATGCTAACCTTGCCTTTTGTGCTTAAAACAAGTCTGTCTGCCTGTGGAGCATTAAATTCATATTCACTCCAATAGAAAACACTTGCACTGTTAATTTCCTTTTGATATACCTTTTCGCCATCGCTGTTATTAAGCTCTATTTTAAGAGTGTTTCCATCGTGAAGATGATACTCGCCGAGGTAGAATTTCATACCCGAAATGCCGTTATTTTCATTAAGAGCAAAGGTTTTGGTTTCATTCTCAAGCTTTAACTTTGTTTCGGGTGCATACATATTTCCAAGGTTAAAAAGTGCTATTACAGAATAAACTGCAGTCAAAGAAAGCATTAAAATGACATCCTTTTTTCGTACTCTGTAATCCTTCTTAGCCGAAGTCCTCTCTACAGGCTTAAAGGTGCACATCTTAACTGTCGAATACAAAAGCCACACAAATACTCCGATAGCTACAAATCCCATAACCTTTGCGGCAAGAAGCTCACTATTGGTAATATTTCCCCCATCTATTGTATAAAAGAGAACATGGCCTGCATTGATTATCTGGGTAACCGTTACAGCAAGATATACCCACATCTTCTGTCTTGATTTACGGTCAATGATAAAGCCCGCCAGTAACAGAAGTATTGTCGGGAAAGCATATCTTTCGTGCATTTTGACTGCGAGTACAAATACGCCGAAGCAGATAAATCCGCTAAGCCAGAAATATTTTGACTCGGACTTCATTTTAAAGAAAAACACCGACGCCAAAATAACAACCGCCACAATCAACACTGTGCCTATAAAAGACATCGCCGGTGTAAGTGCAGTCCAGTTAAAGCCAAGTGCAG
>JAZROS010000222.1:0-1673 GCA_045648825.1 Clostridia bacterium
CCTTCTGCAAGCTCTAAGTAACGCGGACCCTTTTCAAGAGTTGCATATGTAGTACCAACCTGTGAACGAAGTCCTTTACCAAGGTCCTCAAGTCCTGCACCGATGGGAAGACCATCCTCAGAAAATGCAGTCTGTGTACGACCGTAAACAATCTGGAGGAACAATTCTCTCATAGCTGTGTTAATAGCATCACATACGAGGTCTGTGTTAAGTGCTTCCAAAAGTGTCTTTCCAATAAGAATTTCTGCAGCCACTACAGCTGAGTGTGTCATACCTGAACATCCAACAGTCTCAACAAGAGCCTCCTGAATAACACCCTCTTTAACATTAAGAGTAAGCTTACATGTACCCTGCTGCGGTGCACACCAGCCGATACCGTGTGTAAGACCGGATATATCGCTGATAACCTTTGCCTGTGTCCATCTTCCCTCCTGAGGAATGGGAGCCGGACCGTGATATGCGCCCTTTTTAAGCGGACACATTGCTTCGACTTCGCTTGAATATTTCATTCAAATTCTCCTTTCATTATATACATAGCTATCTTTCGACTTCTATGCAAATTCCTACATTGTTAATTATACCACAAATTTTCCAATAATCAATACCTACTGGTAAAAATCGTTATTTTACTACAATTTTTTTGTAAATTTAAGCATATATTTTATATTATAATATTGTAAGAAAAAAATTTTAACTTTTTTCAAAAAAAGTATTGACAAGTGAAATTTATATGTTATAATAAAATCATAAATGATAATGATTATCATTTACATCAACAGAGGAGGTGATGTGATGTTAAATCAATCACGGCACTCCAGGCAGAGAGAGGCGATTCTGGCTCTTCTTCGTTCAACGAAGCTGCATCCGACTGCTGATTGGCTCTACTCCGAGCTTAAAAAGGATTTTCCGAATATCGGTCTTTCGACTATCTATCGGAACTTAAAGCTTTTTGAAGAGCAGGGCTTGTTAATCAGGATTGATGTCGGCGACGGCTTCGAACACTACGATGCGGACACCAGCGACCACTACCATTTCTTCTGCGACACTTGCAGAAGGGTTATCGACCTTGATATGCCGCCACTGCAGTTTGACGAGGTACTCCCTGACGGGTTCTTATCTGAACATCATCAGTTGGTATTCTTCGGAAAATGCAAAAATTGTAAAACCGAGCTTTGCTCATAAAATTTTAATTTAATTTGGGAGGAAATCTACTATGAAAAAATTTGTATGTCCTGTTTGCGGTTATGTTCACGAGGGTGATTCTGCACCCGAAAAGTGCCCACTTTGCGGCGTTCCCGGTGAGAGATTTACCATTATGGAAGAGGGTGCTGCTTTAGCGGCTGAGCACGAGTATGGTGTTTACGGCAAGACTGTAAAGAACAACCCCGACATCAGCGATGAAGATAAGAAGTTTATCTTTGACCAGCTTATGGCTAACTTCAACGGCGAATGTGCAGAGGTAGGTATGTATCTGTGTATGGCAAGAATTGCTCACAGAGAGGGTTATCCGGAAATCGGTCTTTACTGGGAAAAGGCAGCATACGAAGAGGCTGAGGATGCCGCAAAATTTGCAGAGCTTTTAGGCGTGGACCTTGAGCCTAATATGAAGGCTACAACAAAGGATAACTTAAGATGGAGAGTTGACTGCGAATACGGAGCAACAAAGGGTAAGT
>JAZROS010000223.1:0-2588 GCA_045648825.1 Clostridia bacterium
AGAAAGGGTGAATAAAAGTATGAAGAGATTTAATATAATAGATGTGATAGTGGTTGTTTTGATTGTTGCTGTAATTGCTGCAGTTGCTATGTTGAAATCGGGGAACACTTCAAATACGGAGCAAAGCACAAAAACAGTAGTGCTTGAACTTACAGAAAAGAGAGAGGGATTTTCTCAAAATGTTGTTCCGGGGGATAGGGTAACTGAAAAGGTTAAGAAGGTACAGATTGGAACAATCACAGAGGTAGAGGCACATCCTGCTGAGAAAAACAGCTATGACCGCGAAACAGGCAAAGCGAAAGTTATAACAATCCCCGAACGTGAAGATGTTTACGTTACAATGGAAGTTGACGGCTCGGCTGAGGTTTATGTGGGAAAACAGCTTAGTGTAATTACGAAGCATTTTTCGGGTAGCGGATATGTAGTTAGCGTTTCCGACGGAAATTGACAGGAGGTGCGAGAGTTATGAAATTTATAGACGAAAAGGGAAGATTGGGCGGAAAATTCTCGATAGTGGACCTGTTTGTTATATTGCTTGTAATAGCTTGTATCGGTGCAGTTGGATTAAAGCTTAAAAAAGCAGAATCTGTAAGTGGCGGCGACAGAACTATTGTTTACAAGGTACTTGTAGAAAATGTGCGTGATTTTTCGGTAGACGCTATAAACAGTAATTTTGAGAGTGTTACTGATGCAGAGAGCAAAAAGGTTATTGGTGATATTGTTGATGTTGAGGTTAAGCCTGCCAGTGTACTTGTACAGATAAATGACGGCAACTATACTATGACTGAAGATGATAATCGCAATGACGTAATTCTTACCATAAAAGCTCAGGGAACTGAAACTGATGATGCATATTATACCTCAACGGGAAGACAGATTATGGCAGGTGAGATAATGAATATAAATAACGGCTATTGCCAGTCCTATGGTGAAGTCGTTTCGGTAGAGGTAGAATAAGGAGAGGAGAGAGCTGCTAAGTGTTGCTTAAAGACGGCACATACGGCAGAGAATACGCGGTAGAAGGCATTGACCTCGAGCTGCGGATAATACACCGCCTTGAAGTTCTTGGAATAAAAAAAGGTACAAGAATTACTATACTTGGTAAAAAGAAGAAAGGACCTGTAATTGTAAAGGTCAGAGGAACAAGATTTGCCGTCGGCAGAAAAATTGCCGACGGTATTCATATTGAGGTGGTGTATGAATAAGAAAATTACTATAGCCTTTGCAGGCAACGCAAATTGCGGCAAAACCACTCTTTTTAACGCATATACAGGCGCTAAATTGAAGGTTGCAAACTGGCCCGGTGTAACGGTTGAGAAAAAAGAGGGTACGGTTAAAGCTTTGGGCAAAATCTGTACAATAGTGGATTTGCCGGGTGTATATTCTCTTGAAGCTTATACAATAGAGGAGCGGCTTGCCAAGGAATATCTTTCGGGTAATGAGGCGGATGTCATTATAAATGTGGCAGATGGTTCAAATCTGGCGAGAAATCTCTATCTTACATTACAACTAAAAGAGCTTGGAAAACCAATGGTGCTGGCGCTTAATATGATGGATGTTGTAAAGGCAAGGGGGATTAAGCTGGACATAAAAAAACTGTCCGAAATTCTTAAAATCCCTGTTGTACCCGTTTCGGCAAAGACGGGTGAGGGACTTGATGCCTTGCTTAAGACAGCAGCCGGTTTGGTTGGAGTAAATGTAAAAGCAGCTTATACAGATAATAAATATACCTTTATTGACAAGGTTACATTGCAAATAACTGTCGGTAAGGGTAAAGAAAACACCGTAACGGACAAGGTAGACAGAATACTGACGCACAGATACTTTGGTGTGCCGATATTTCTTCTTGTAATGTCTGCGGTGTTTTTTCTTACCTTTTTTGTTGGTGGTGTGATAAAGAACTATTTTGAGGGTTGGCTTGAAAGCCTTGCTTTTGGCACGCAAGCTCTCCTTTCGGATTTAGGTGTAAAGAGGTGGCTGATTTCGCTTGTTGCAGACGGAATTGTTTCGGGAGTGGGCGGTGTATTAACATTTCTTCCGAATATATTGATACTCTTTTTAACACTTGCGATTTTGGAGGACAGCGGATATATGTCCAGAGTTGCATATGTAATGGACGGTACAATGAGTAAGCTTGGACTTTCGGGCAGAGCATATATTCCAATGCTTCTTGGTTTTGGTTGCTCTGTGCCTGCCATAATGGCAACTAGAACTCTTGAAACGGCATCAGACAGGAAACGTGTTATGGCTGTTATACCATTTATGTCCTGCAGTGCCAGAATACCTGTGTACATTCTGCTTTCTGATATTTTTTTTGCAAAATATGCACCGATAGCGGCATTTTCTATGTATATAATAGGTATGGCAGTTGCAGTTGGTGTGTTGGTATTATTTATGCCGAAAAGGGAAACAAGTAATGATTTACTGATAGAATTGCCCGAGTACAAAATGCCGAATATAAGAACGGTATCAATTTATGTATGGGAAAAGCTTTCTGATTATCTCGAAAAGGCAGGCACTACAATATTTATAGCATCGGTGATTTTATGGTTTTTGCTGAATTTCAATCAATACGGCATTACAGATAA
>JAZROS010000224.1:0-2731 GCA_045648825.1 Clostridia bacterium
CATAGGACTTTCGTCGGTAAAGCTTGACAGAGTGGAATATGATGATAAGCTCGGAGTAGTACTCCATATTTCCGGTGCGGATATTATGGACAATACCCCCGTATTTGACATTAAGCCGTACATAGCATATACCGATTCGCATCCCAACGCTGATTGCAGCTTTGCACTTTCGCCTGATAAAAATTTACTGCAGGTAGAAATACCTCCTGAAATACTGGAAAAAGTACCTGCTGATAAGACAGATGCATTGCTTTCCATACTGCGTCAGGACCCTCGTCCTGCATATATAGACGACGACCGTCGCTATGGTTTTGAATTTGCAGGTATGGAAATCAGTTTCAGAGTAAAGGACCGACTGCTCAAGGTAGAAAGTATTAAATAACATATCAAACCTCCCAATATATGGGAGGTTTTTTGTACACATAATAAGATATAATCAAGACAAACAAAAGACAAAACAAGGAGGTTTTGATTATGTCAGAGAAAAGCTATTGGACTCGAAGACCTGCTGCAAGAGCGGTTTACGAGAGAAGAGTCGCGGCGGAAGATGCGTCAAATTACAGGATGCTATCGCAGGGGATAGGGTTTGCGGCATTGCTTTTGGCGATTTTCGGTGTATGTATGGGTAACTTAGAGCTTGTTGCAGCTGCCGCTTGCGGTTCGGTAATTTCTAAGGTAATAGATTGATTGAAAGGAAGGCTTGATTGTATGGGAAACTATTTAAATGACGAGGTTTATGCACAAAACTGCGAGGAGTATGACGAGTATTTTTCAAAAAATATGAAAAATCGAGGGACTGAATATGACAAAAAGGACGAAGATATGATAGCGAAGTATGATATAAACGGACATAGTCTGTCGAATTAAACAGGAAAGGATAAAACAAGGTCGTAAAGGCTGAAAATATTATGTGGATTTCGGTAAAAATCTGCATTATAATGTAACTGTAAATATTGTTAAAGAGCCCCACGGCTTTTTATATACCCCCTATTATCCACCGCTTTGTCGAAGCATGGCTTTGGTTCCCCACAAACCGAATGCCAAAATGCTCGACAGGGCGGTTTCCCCTTTTTTGCATAATCTATTTACAAAATTTGTCGAAAATGGTAGAATTATGTCGAATGATATATAGGGGTGTAACACAAATGATAGACGGTCTGCTCAGATATATTGAAGGAAACAATCAAAAGTGTATTTTATGCGACAGGCGTAAAAGTGATATTAAAATCAAGGGCGACGGAGTGGGTATCTGTTCCTCGTGTTATGACATCTATAGTAAAGACAGTATAAAGGATTATTTTGATACAAATTCACAAATCAGAAGACTTTTCGCGCCGTTTTTATACGACGGAGAAATACGGCGTGCAATACTTGAGATGAAATTCGGAGGCTCGTGGGCGTATGCTAAACCATTGGGAGAGCTGGTTGCAGATGTTCTTCCGCCGTATTATCAGTATAGCGATTATGATATGCTTATTCCTGTGCCGCTGCATCCTAACAGACTTAAGGAAAGAGGCTTTAATCAGGCGGAGCTTATAGCTGAATCTTTGGCGGAAAAGATTTGTGTCCCCGTATATGATGATGTTTTATTTAGAATAAGGGACACTAAACGACAAATGTCTTTAAACCGCGTCGAAAGACAAAAGAATGTAGAGGGTGCATTTTTTGCTGACGGAATTGTTGCGGGTAAAAGAATAATGCTGGTTGATGATATTTATACAGCAGGTGCAACGGTTAAGGCTTGTGCAAAGGAGCTTTTGGAAAAGGGCGCAACCGAGGTAAGTGCAATCGCAGTTTGCGCCAATTTTATAAAAGACTATAGGGATATGCCAAGAATACATATTCCTGTAATAAAATAACCAAAAGTATAAACTTGAAACTTAGGGACGGCAACGCCGTCTCTTAATTTTTTGTGTAATTATAAAAACAGGGTTGGCAAAATAAGGATAACTGTGATATAATGATATAGTATGAACTTGAAAGGACTGTAAATTTATGGTTTATAATAATATTCTCGAAGCAATCGGTAACACTCCGATGATAAGGCTGTCGCGGCTGGGCGGTCCTGACAGTGCTGAGATACTTGTTAAATTTGAGGGACTTAACGTGGGCGGCTCTATAAAAACCCGTACCGCATACAATATGATACTTGAGGCTGAAAAGAAGGGTATTATCACAAAGGATACGGTTATAGTTGAGCCGACAAGCGGAAATCAAGGTATAGGTCTTGCGCTTGTAGGCAGCGTAAGAGGCTATAAAACTAAGATAATTATGCCTGACTCGGTAAGCGAGGAGAGAAGAAAGCTTGTTGAGCATTACGGTGCAGAGGTTATTTTAATACACGATTCGGGCAATATAGGCGCATGCATAGAGGAGTGCCTCCAGACTGCGCTTAAGATGCAAAGAGAAGACAAAAACGTATTTGTACCCCAGCAGTTTGAAAATCCTGCCAACACTGCGGCGCAAAAAGAGCAGACTGCGCGTGAGATATTAGAGCAGGTGGGAGGCCCGATAGACGGCTTTTGCTCGGGAATAGGCACAGGCGGGACTATAACGGGTATAGGCGGGGTATTAAAGGCGCACAAGCCTGAGATTCAAATTTGGGCGGTAGAGCCTGAAAATGCGGCAATCCTTTCGGGCGGCTCGATAGGAACACACGTTCAGATGGGAATAGGCGACGGTTTAATACCCGAAATACTGAATGTTAATATATATGATGATATATGTATTG
>JAZROS010000225.1:0-13554 GCA_045648825.1 Clostridia bacterium
CATCTAAATTATACAGTCTTTATATAAGGGATGTCGAAATTTGTTGAAGGAGAAAGTGAAAGTGGAAAAAGAAATTGTTTTTTATAATCAAGAATTTGAATATGAAGTACGAAAGTCACTTTCAATAACTGATCGTCCTATTTATACGTCTGATGTATTAAAGGTTTCGGAGTTAGATCTTTCTGAAGTATGCTTTGATGTTAGAGATTGTGATACTTTGTGTCAATTTAAAAATTTAGAATGCTTATATATTAATTTTAGTTTTGAGGACATATCTTTTCTATCTTCACTTAAAAAATTGAGTAATTTAAATTTAGAGTCTTATTGTTCAATATTTGACTTTAAGTATCTTTCAGAACTCAAAGAATTAAAAGAATTATTTGTATCTGGCGGCGATTATTCAGATATGCGAATGGTTAATCTTGATGCAATATCGGATATTAATGGATTGGAATATCTTGGATTGCATGAATTTGGATATGTTGATTTGCTTCCGTTGAAGAAAATGCAGCAATTGAAGGACTTTCTTTGCGGTTGGGCAGATAAAGTAGATAATTATGACTTGATTGGTGAACTGAAAAACTTGAAAGAATTGATGCTAATAGATTTACAAATAGATAGTATTGAATTTTTGAAAAAATTACCTATTGATATGAGTCTGGAATTGTGTGGCATTAATTTTACAAAAGAAATTGATATTAGTATTTTTGATAGATTTGAAGAAAAAGACATAAGTGAAATTACTATAAATAATGAAAGAGTGTTTTTTGAGGGAGATTATATTTGAGAATAGGAAATGAATTTTATTCCTAACTTGATATGAACTACTACAGAAAAGGTTTGCATCTAAACCGTCTGTCCCGTATAGTAAGATTGCCGAAATTTGGCGAATGATGTTGATAAAATGATTATATAATGCGGAATAGCTAAGGAGCTAAATGTTATGAAAAATGAACTAAAAAAACGAGATTGTGATATTAAAATAAAGTTGACTCCTAGCGGCACACAATATTTACACTTTGAGATGGATATCTGCGGTGACCACTTGAGTTTTTTGCCGGCATCTACTATGGGTGAGCAGTTTGGTGCAATTATAAACGCTCTTTATTCATTGTTTCCAGAAAAAAACGATATGCATGATGAACGTCATTGTAGTACGTTTTTGTCTGATGAAAATCACGTTGTACAAAAAATAATGGCTAGCGTTTCTTGGGATAATGAAGGTGATGTGATAGATATTTATTTGTTCCGCAAACCTGTGGTTGAAATAGACTATGAAAATGATACAATTGAAATAGAAATTAATCGCTACGATGAAGTTTTAAAGAATTACATAGTTAAGTCAAAAGATTTGTGCTACGCTGTAGCCAAAGCGTGTACCGAAGTATTGAAGAAGTATGGTTTTTATGGATATCGCTATTCTACCGAACACGACTATTTTGACCTGCATCAACTGTTGTATATCAAATCTCTTGCGCTTTTGAATTTTGAAGCAAGAGAACTCACACCTGTAAACGAGAATGAGTGTGCAATGGGAACATCGTTTGAAAAGGAATTGGAACTTTTGTTGTTTGATATGTAGTTCTAACTTGATATGAACCTGATACTAGTAAGACTGGCATCTAGATTATACAGTCTTTATAAAAGACAAATGTTAGATTTTAAATAACAGGGACTGTTATATGAACTGAAAGTACTAAATTGTAAAATTTGGAATAGGGAATAGCGAAAGGGGTTAATTATGAGTATTATTGATGAAACAAAGTATTACAAATTACTTGCTGAAAAATGGCCCACAAAGAAGGAAGTGGTGTCTGAAATAATTAATCTTCAAGCGATACTAGGATTACCTAAGGGTACAGAACATTTTATAAGCGATATTCACGGTGAACATGAGCATTTTATCCATGTTATGAGAACGGCATCCGGCGTTATTAGAACAAAAATTCGTGATGTGTATGGTGATCAACTGTCAGCAGTTGAACAAATAAAACTTGCGAACCTTATATACTATCCGGAAAAGGTGCTTAAGAAACATTCAGACGATAGAATTTGGTTAAAAGATAATCTTTTAAAACTTGTAGAAATATGTAAAGTGGCATGTGCCAAATATACACGTTCAAAAGTGAGAAAAGCGCTTCCAGAGAAATATGCATATATAATTGACGAACTTCTTAACTGTGATTCAAAAAATATAAACAAGGAAATCTATTATAATATAATTGTTGAAACATTAATTAGTCTCGGTTGCGCAGACGACTTTATTGAGGAGATATCATCTGTAATCCGCAAGATTTCCATAGACCATCTGCATATAGTGGGGGATGTTTTTGACAGAGGACCCAGACCTGACATTGTTTTAGATACACTGCTTGAAGTTGAGAATATTGACATACAGTGGGGTAATCACGATGTTATATGGATGGGGGCAATGATGGGTTCACCTGTATGCATCAGCGTAGTACTTGCAAACAGCCTAAAGTATGAAAACACCGAATTTTTGGAAGAGGGCTACGGTATAAGTTTGCGAAATCTTGAGCATTTTGCAAACAGGAACTACCAGGGAAAAAATAGTACTGAAAAAATGTATAAGGCGATTTCTGTGATAAGGTTTAAGCTTGAAGACGGTTTGATGCGATCTGAAAAAGAGTTCTTAATGTCGAAGGAAACCAGACTTGACAAAATTAATTTTAAAAATATGACATGGCAGGGATATAAGATTAACACTGATGAATTCCCTACTGTAGATGAAAACAATCCATTTGAGCTTACACCAGATGAAAAAAAGGTTATTGATGGGCTTATACATAGCTTCAAAAACAGTGATAAAATAAAGAAACATCTTAATTTTATGTTTTCCAAGGGAAGCATTTATTTATGCTATAACGGAAATCTTCTGTATCATGGGTGTGTTCCAATAGATGAAAATGGAGACTTCTCCGTTTTTGTGTACAAAAATAAAAAGTATTATGGAAAAGCATATATGGATTTTTGCGAGATGAAGTTGCGTAAAGCATATAAAGAGAAAAACAATAAGTTGGCGGATTTTGCATGGTTTTTATGGTGTTCGCCAGCCTCACCACTTTTCGGAAAGAAGAATATGGCTACTTTCGAGAGAATGTATATAGACGATAAAGACACCCATATAGAGGAAAAACAACCGTATTTTAATTTGTGGAACAATGAAGAAATATGTAACAAAATAATGACAGAGTTTGGTATAAACCATAAAAATGGGCATATCATAAACGGACATATTCCCGTAAAATTCAAGGACGGGGAAAGCCCTGTAAAAGCAAACGGCAAACTTGTTCTTATCGATGGGGGAATGTCAACTATATACCGCAAGCAAACGGGAATTGCGGGCTATACACTTATTTATAATTCCTATGGACTTGCGATCACGTCACATTCACCCTTTGAAAGCATAAATTCAATTGTTGAGCAAAACTGTGAAATGGTATCTCAGAAATATATTGTTGAAAAGTCAGGCAAAAGACTGCTCGTACAGGACACTGATAACGGAAAAAGTCTTTCGGGTAATATAAAGGATCTGGAAACACTTATGTTTCTATACGAGTCGGGAGTTATATCCGAGAAAACTGATTAAACAGCAGATGAATTAAATTTGTAAAATATGCTGACACTTTTTTAGTCTTAACTCGACACGGGATATCGCCTAAATGATTGGTATCTAGATTATACAGTCTTTATAATTTGAGGAAATATAGAAAATTATTAAAAATATAACTTGAATATCTGGAGGTGATGTTATGCCTAAATACAGATTTAAATATTGGTTTGAGTGAGGATGTTTCGAGGACTGTTGTCCATGCTTATGGGGTATAGGCGATGTAACGCAAGAAAAATACGGTTATCCGGTCGATTTGAATGAATTACCGATTTCAAACGAACTGCGGGAGTTTTTATTTCGATTGGGTATCAAACACGATAAGGCACTTGATTGGGATTATCCGCCAAACCCGCTTCTATGGACACCAGATGAGGAAAAACAATTTTTTCAATTAGCACACGAAGGATATGATAGATTAGTAGATGAGCTGGGAGATGATTATGAAATTATTTATTGCGAAGCTAAATGATTTTACTGATGTATAAAATTGCAGAAAATAATAGTAGTATATATTGGTTTATTAGCTAATATTTTTCGACAAAAGCTCTTGACAAAATTCTTGTATAGTGTTAGAATAAATAAAAATTAAGAATTGAGGAGCAAGTGTGATGGGTGTACTATACGGTCAAATGAATATATTGCCTGATACGCTTGGTTTTTCATTTAACAAATTCAGACGATGATAAAGTTTTATTGCTTTTGTCATTGTCTTTTTTTTGGACAAAATACAGCGAGGAGGAAAAGGTATGAAAGCTGAATTGATTTTGGAAAACGGTATGCGATTTGCCGGTGAACTTTTTGGTGATGAACGTGAGGTTGTCGGCGAGGTTGTGTTCTCTACCGGTATGGCGGTAGGTTATCAGGAGGCTATTACAAATCCTGCAACAGCGGGACAGATTGTGGTTGCAACATTTCCGCTTTTAGGAAACTATGGTGCAAACAGTATTGATATGGAATCGGACAAGGCTTATATGACCGCACTTGTTGTTCGTGAGAAGTGTGATTATCCGTCTAATTTCAGATGCGAAAAAACACTTGACCAATTTATGAAGGAGCAAGGTGTTGTAGGTCTCTCAGGTGTTGATACCAGAGCTCTTACAAGAGTTATAAGAGATAACGGCACTATGAAGGGTGCGATTGTTACGTCTGATGTTTCGGACAGCGATGCAAAGGAAAGAATGAACAAACTTGATAACACAGGTCTTGTGATGAAGGTAACAACTAAGGAAAAATATGTCTACTCTGACAATGGCGTCGTAAATGTTGCAGTTATTGACCTTGGTGCAAAGAAAAGTACACTTGAAGAGCTTGCTAAGAGAAATGCAAAGGTAACAGTATTTCCGGCAGATAGCAAGGCTGATGAAATTATGGCAATAAAGCCTGATGTTGTGTTCCTCTCGGGCGGTCCGGGGAATCCTCAGGACGCGCCTGCAGTCGAAACTGTAAAAGCACTACTCGGCAAGGTTAAGGTTTGCGGAATTGCATTGGGACATATGGTTATTGCCCTTGCACTTGGCTGCAAAACAGAAAAAATGAGCTTTGGCCACCACGGCGGCAACTGTCCTGTTAAGGATATTGCAAGCGGTAAGGTTTTAATCACAGCGCAAAATGACAACTATGTAATTACAGAGCTTGCAGACGGTGTTTTGGAAACATTCAAAAATGTAAATGACGGAACAATAGCAGGCTTTGGATGTAAGGCTAAGAATGCAGAGGGCGTACTCTTTACTCCTCACGGCGGAGAGAGTGTATTTGAAGATGGTTTTGTATTCGACAGATTTTTAGGTAAGGAGGACTAAGGGTATGCCACTTGATAAAAGCATTAAAAAGGTACTTGTAATAGGCTCAGGTCCTATTGTAATAGGTCAGGCTGCTGAATTTGACTATTCAGGAACGCAAGCCTGCCGTGCTATAGAAGAAGAGGGAATAGAG
Source organism: Clostridia bacterium (assembly GCA_045648825.1). Classification (GTDB taxonomy): domain Bacteria; phylum Bacillota; class Clostridia; order UBA1381; family UBA1381; genus HGM11525. The sequence goes on from JAZROS010000225.1 coordinate 5,567, forward strand.
GTTGTTCTTATTAACTCAAACCCTGCTACTATTATGACGGACAGAGGTATGGCTTCTGAAACTTATATAGAGCCGCTTACCATAGAGTATATTGAAAAGGTAATTGAACGTGAACGTCCCGACAGCGTTATTGCAGGTATGGGCGGTCAGACAGGTCTTAACCTCACCTGTGAGCTTTATGACAGAGGAATTCTTGATAAGTACAATATGAAGGTTATAGGAACCTCTATCGAATCAATCAAAGAGGGCGAGGACCGCGACAGCTTTAAAAAGCTTATGGAGCGTACAAATCAGCCGATTGCTCCAAGTGCGATTGTTACAAATCTTGAGGACGGCTTTAAGTTTGCAGCAGAAATCGGATACCCTGTTATCGTAAGACCTGCTTATACACTTGGCGGAACAGGCGGCGGTATTGCAGAGGACGAAAGTCAGCTTGAAGAAATTTTAGCACAGGGACTTCATCTTTCACGAGTTGGACAGGTACTTCTCGAAAAGTCCATAAAGGGCTGGAAGGAAATTGAATTTGAGGTAATAAGAGACGGAGCGGGCAACTGCATCACCGTCTGCAGTATGGAAAACGTAGACCCTGTCGGTGTCCATACAGGCGACTCAATAGTAGTTGCACCTGCGCTTACATTGGCAGAAAAAGAATATAATATGCTCCGTACAGCAGCACTTGATATTATAAGCTCTATTGAAATCAAGGGTGGATGTAACGTACAGTTTGCGCTTAATCCTAACAGCTTTGAATATGCTGTTATTGAGATTAACCCGAGAGTTAGCCGTTCTTCAGCACTTGCGTCAAAGGCAACAGGCTATCCTATAGCAAAGATTGCGTCAAAGATAGCTCTCGGCTACAACCTTGACGAGATTAAAAATGCTGTTACCGGTACTACCTATGCGTGCTTTGAGCCTGCAATAGACTACGTTGTTACAAAGATACCCAAGTGGCCGTTTGATAAATTCTTTGGTGCAAAGAGAAATCTTGGCACAAAGATGATGGCGACAGGTGAAGTAATGGCAATCGGAAGCACCTTGGAATCATCGCTTTTAAAGGGTGTGCGTTCTTTGGAAATTGGACAGTACACACTTGAGCATAAGGCATCTAAGGAAAGAAGTCTTGATGAGCTTATCAAGAGAGTTGCAACTCCCGATGACGAAAGACTTTTTGATTTGGCAGAGCTTATCCGCCGTGGTTATCCGCTCGAAAAGATTGCAGAAGTTACAATTATGGACATCTTCTTCCTTAAGAAGATTAAGAATATTGTAGATGCAGAAGAGGCAGTTAAGAAGCTTACACTTAAGGATTTTAATGCTGATACAATGCGCTACTATAAGAAGATGGGCTTTTCGGACAGAGGATTATCTCAGCTTTTGGGAGTTTCTGTGCCTGAGGTTTATAATCTTAGAAAAGAGCTTGGAGTAATCCCTGTTTATAAGAAGGTTGACACCTGTGCAGGCGAGTTTGAGGCGGTATCGCCCTATTACTACTCAACCTATGATGCAGAAAATGAAGCAACACCGTCAGATAAGAGAAAGGTTATAGTAATAGGCTCAGGTCCTATCAGAATTGGTCAGGGTATTGAGTTTGACTACTGTAGCGTTCATAGTGTATTTGCACTTAAAAAGGCAGGAATTGAAACCATTACTATCAATAATAACCCCGAAACTGTAAGTACAGACTTTGACACCTCGGACAAGCTCTATTTCGAGCCTCTTACCGAGGAGGATGTGTATAACATAATCGAGCTTGAAAAGCCTGAGGGTGTTATATTGCAGTTCGGCGGTCAGACCGCTATCAAGCTTGCAAACTTCCTTGATGAGATGAAAGTGCCCATTTTAGGCACACAGCCTGAACAGATTGACGAGGCTGAGGACAGAGAAAAGTTTGACGAAATCCTTGAAAAGCTCAATATAAAAAGACCTAAGGGTAAAGCGGTATGGAGTGTCGAGGAGGGCGTTAGCGAGGCAAATAAGCTTGAGTACCCGTTGCTTGTCCGTCCTTCGTATGTTCTTGGCGGTAAGGGTATGGAGATTACAAGAAATGAAACAGACCTTGTAAATTACCTAACAAATGCATTTAAGAACGATACCAAAAACCCTGTTCTTATCGACCGCTACTTAGGCGGACGAGAGCTTGAGGTAGACGCAATCTGTGATGGTGAGGACGTTTTAATCCCCGGTATTATGGAGCATCTTGAAAGAGCGGGCGTTCACTCTGGCGACTCAATTTCAATTTATCCGCCGCAGAATATCAGCGACAAGATTATCGGCGAGATTATGGACGTAACATACAGAATTGCAAGAGAACTTAAGGTTATCGGTATGATAAACATTCAGTTTATCGAGTACAGGGACGAGCTTTATATAATTGAGGTAAATCCCCGTTCAAGCCGTACAGTTCCGTATATTACTAAGGTTACAAATGTACCTGTAATAGATATTGCAACAAGAATTATGTTAGGTGAAAGCTTAAAGAGTATGGGATATGAGTCAGGTATTGCACCGCAAACAAGCACAGTTGCAATTAAAGTACCTGTATTCTCGACCGAAAAGCTTCCGAGAGTTGAAGTGAGCTTAGGACCCGAAATGCGTTCTACAGGTGAGGTTTTAGGTGTTGGTAATTCGTTTGTTGAGGCAATGTATAAGGGCTTTGTGGCGGCAGGTACAACCATTCCTTCTGCGGGAAGCACAATCCTTGTAACTGTTCGTGATATTGATAAGGAGAAATTCCTGCCGATAGCAAAACGCTTTGCTGCACTTGGCTGCAAGTTTATCTCAACCGCTGGTACAGGCAAGCTTTTGGAAGAAAATGGCATTGAGGTGCAGATTTCTAAGAAGATTTCCGAGGGTGTGCCTAATGTCCTTGACGTAATCAGAAGCGGTATGGTTGACCTTATTGTTGATATCCCCAAGAAGGGTAACGATGTGCACTCTGATGGTTTTAAGATAAGACGAACTGCAGCAGAGTGTTCTGTATCACTTATGACAAGTCTTGATACGGTTGCCGCAATGGTTGAGGTTATGGAGTCGGGTTATAACTCAGATAAGACTTCTATTATAAAGCTCGACGACGTTAAATAATAAATTTTTTGAAAAATCCTCTTGACATAAGAGGATTTTTCTTGTATAATAACCTCTGTAAAGTTTTTTGCCTTTACAGGTAAGGATGGCGGTAGAGTAAAATGAGTAAAAATCTTACTATGACCGTATTGCTCGATTTTTACGGCGAACTTTTGACCGAAAAGCAAAGACAGGCACTTGTTTCTTATTATGATGAGGACTGTTCGTTGTCGGAGATTGCTGAAAATATGAGCATTTCGCGTCAGGGCGCGAGAGATTTCATTAAAAGGGGAGAGGCGCAGCTTTTGGAGTTTGAAGAAAAGCTTGGCTTAGCGTCAAGGTTTATGAAGATAAACCAGTTGGTAGACGAGCTTGAAAAATCAAACCTTCCCGAAAATGTGCAAAAGCTCATTGATGAAATCAAGAACAACCTTTAGAAAGCGTGGTGCAAAATGGCATTTGAAAATCTCGGCGATAAGCTGCAAGACGTATTTAAGGGCTTAAGATCCAAGGGAAAGCTTACCGAAAGTGATATTAAAACGGCAATGCGTGAGGTTAAGCTTGCACTTTTGGAGGCTGACGTAAACTTTAAGGTTGTTAAGGATTTTGTAAAGTCTGTGTCTGAAAAGGCTTTAGAGGCTGGAGTTTTAGAGTCGCTGACTCCGGGACAGAATGTTATTAAGATTGTCCGTGATGAACTGACTGTTCTTATGGGCTCTGAAAACGAGCGTATAAAATTTGCCAACACTCCGCCGACTGTAATTATGATGTGCGGTTTGCAGGGCGCAGGTAAAACAACAGCAACAGGAAAGCTTGCACTGTCAATAAGAAAGCAGTTTGGCAAAAGACCGATTATGGTAGCCTGCGACGTTTATAGACCTGCTGCCGTTAAACAGCTTGAGGTACTTGGTGCACAGATAAATGTTCCTGTTTTTTCGCTCGGTACAGATGTAAGTCCTGTTGAAATTGCTAAAAAAGCAGTAGAACATGCTAAAATTCACGGTAACGACCCTGTCATAATAGATACTGCTGGCAGACTTCATATTGACGAAGCTCTTATGCAGGAGCTTAAAGATATTAAAGCTGCAACCAAGCCTGATGAGATACTACTCGTAGTTGATGCAATGACAGGTCAGGATGCGGTTAATGTTTCGGAGAGCTTTAATAGTGAGCTTGATGTTACCGGTGTAATTCTTTCAAAGCTTGACGGTGATACCAGAGGCGGTGCGGCACTTTCGGTCCGTGCTGTTACTAATAAGCCGATTAAATATGCGTCAATGGGCGAAAAGCTATCCGATTTGGAGCCTTTCCACCCAGAGCGTATGGCAAGCAGAATTCTCGGAATGGGTGATGTGCTTACTCTTATTGATAAGGCGCAGGAGGTTATTGACGAAGAAGAGGCTGCAGCGCTTGAGAAAAAGATGCGTGAGCAAAGCTTTGACTTGGAGGATTTCTTAGGTCAGATACAGCAGATTAAAAAGCTTGGCTCATTCGGTCAGATTTTAGGTATGCTGCCCGGCATTGATAAAAAGGCTATGGAGCAGATAAATACCGAAGAAACCGAGAAAAAGATGAAGCACACAGAGGCTATTATCCGCTCAATGACACCACAAGAGAGAAAAAAGCCGCAGATTATTGCTGCGAGCCGTAAAGTAAGAATTGCTAAAGGTAGCGGAACAAGAGTTCAGGATGTAAACGAGCTTTTAAAGCAGTTTGACCAGATGAAGAAGATGATGAAAGAACTCTCGGGTCCAAAACAGGCAAAGCTTCTTAAGAGAATGCAGAAAATGAAAGGCAAGATATAACAAGCCCTAAAGGCTTTTTATATACAAAAGAAGTAATTTTGGAGGTGAAACAAAATGGCAGTTAAAATCAGACTTAGAAGAATGGGCGCAAAGAAGGCTCCTTTCTATAGAGTTGTAGTTGCTGACTCAAGATACCCCAGAGATGGTAGATTTATCGAGGAAATCGGAACATACAATCCCTTGACAGATCCTGCTACTGTAAACATTGATTCAGAGCTCGCTAAAAAGTGGCTTGGTAACGGCGCTCAGCCGACCGATACAGTAAAGGCTCTTTTGAAAAAACAGGGAATTATGTAATCTTCCTTGAGAAGAAAGGAATGTTTCTAAAATGAAAGAGGTTTTAGAGCTAATTGCAAAGTCTCTTGTGGATAACGAAGATGCCGTATCCGTTACAGAGGTTGAAGGCGAAGACTCGGTTATCCTTGAGCTTAGAGTGGCAGACGGAGATATGGGCAAGGTAATCGGAAAGCAAGGCAGAATTGCCAAGGCTATCCGTACCGTTGTCAAAGCAGCAGCAAGCCGTGAAAATAAACGCGTTGTTGTTGAAATTGTATAAGCATACTCTATAAGGCGACTCCTAATAAAGAGTCGCCTTTTTGCTCTTAGAAAGGAATGATTGTATGAGTCAACTTGAAGTGGGAAAAATTGTAAATACACACGGACTTCGGGGTGAGGTTAAGGTTGTACCCTGGACCGATTACCCCGAGGTGTTTGAAAATATAAAAAAGGTTTCTTTGATAGATGGCAGAGAACTTAATATTAAAGGAATAAAGTACCAGAAGAATAATATTATAGTTAAGTTTAAAGAGCTTTCAGATATCGACGAGGCGATGAAGCTTAAGGAGAAGGTGCTTTATGCCGAAAGGGACGAGCTTGGGGAACTTCCTGAGGGTGTGCATTATGTCGCTGATTTAATCGGTATGACTGTTGTAACCGATGATGGTGAAAAGTTAGGTGTTGTATCTGATGTACTGCAAACAGGTGCAAACGATATATACGAAGTAAAAAGGGAAGGGAATAAGCCGCTTTTGATACCAGTTATAGATGATGTTGTTATAAATATTGACTCAGAAAGCAAAGTTATAACGGTTCATCTTATGGACGGCTTGCTTGATTTGTGATGAAATTTGATGTATTGACACTTTTCCCGGGTATGTTTGAGGCAGTGCTTGGGGACAGTATAATTGCACGTGCTGAAAAAGCCGGAATTATTGAAATGAATTTTATCAATATCCGTGATTTTTCGACCAATAAGCATCATAAAACCGACGATTATCCCTATTCGGGCGGAGGTGGTATGTTGATGACTCCGCAACCGATTTATGATGCGTATAAGAGTATAGAGAATAAAGCGGATAAAAAACCGCATACAATATATATGTCGCCGCAGGGTAAAACCTTTACTCAGCAAAAAGCACGTGAGCTTGCACAGTACGAGCATATTGTAATACTTTGCGGTCATTATGAGGGTGTTGACCAGAGAGTTTTGGATATGATAGTAGATGAGGAAATATCCATAGGCGATTTTGTGCTGACGGGCGGTGAAATTCCTGCTATGGCGGTTATTGACTCGGTATCAAGAATGTTGCCGGGTGTACTGTCGGGTGAGGAAAACTTTACCAATGAAAGCCATTTTAGCGGCCTTTTAGAACATCCTCAGTATACAAGACCGGAGGAATTTATGGGTATGAGAATACCCGAGGTACTTCTTTCGGGACACCACAAGAATATTGAAAAATGGAAAAGGCAAAAGTCGCTGGAAATAACATATCAAAAAAGACCGGAGCTTCTCGATAGAATAGAATTGTCCAAAAAGGATAAAGATTATATTGAACTGATTAAGAAAGGCGAGGTACAGTAGATGTATGTAGGAATTGATTTGGGCGGCACAAATATAGCTGCGGGAGTAGTTGATGAGAATGGTAAGATATTATCAAAAGCATCAGTTCCCACGAAGGCTATTCGTCCTAACGAGGAATACGGCGATGATATGATAATGATAGCCAAGAAGGTAATTGCCGATGCCGGAATGGATATAAGTGATATAAAAGCAGTAGGTGTTGGTGCACCAGGCTCTGTTGATAGCAAAAACGGTAAGGTTTATCACTCGAAAAATCTCGGGATGGATAACTTTGCACTCGCAGATTATATCAGTAAAGGTGTCGGACTTCCGGTATATCTCGAAAATGATGCAAATGCAGCAGCATTTGGCGAGTATTCTATGAACGGTAACGGTGCCGAAAACTACATTTTCGTTACTCTTGGAACAGGTGTTGGTGGCGGAATTGTAATTGATGGAAAGATTATACGAGGCTTTAACGGAACAGGTGCAGAGCTTGGACATACATCAATAAAGTTTGACGGTATTGACTGTAATTGCGGCAGAAAAGGTTGTTGGGAAACATATGCATCTGTTACGGCACTTATCCGTCAGACTAAAGAGGCTATGGAAAAGAATCCTGACAGCCTTATGCACAAAATTGCAGAAAATGAAGGTAAGGTATCTGGCAGAACATCATTCGACGCGGCAAAGCAGGGTGATGCCGCAGCACAGAAGGTTGTTGATAACTATGCTGAGTATGTAGGTGTCGGTATAGCTAATATGGTTAATATATTCCAACCGAACAAAATTGTAATTGGCGGAGGAATAAGCAAGGAGGGGGACTATCTCCTTGACCGTGTAAAAAAATTCGTTGATGCGAATGACTATAACAGGAGTCAGGAAAAAGCTAAGATTGAAGTTGCCACGCTCTTTAATGATGCGGGAATAATCGGTGCAGCGTTTGCGGCAAAGGCAAGAGTATAAAAAATGCAGTCTTATGACTGCATTTTTCTGTTTCCCAATGTAATTGTAAAGGTGTTGTTCTTGCTTAAAAGCACATTTGCAAGAATATATCCAACGGCACCTAAAAAGCAGCTTGCCAGAAATGCTGCTTTTTTGTTTATATAAACTGACAAAGCGGCATTAAACGGACTTATAATCCCAACCATAACACACGAGCTGGCAATGGGAACAGCAAGCAGTTTAGGAAAATTTACAAATCCGCCAAAGCTTTTTTTGAATATATGAGCAAGAGCTAAAAATATCAAAAGGGATGATACACAAGTCGCAATTCCTGC
>JAZROS010000226.1:0-1734 GCA_045648825.1 Clostridia bacterium
ATATCTGTAATGTATTCCACCTCTACGGACAGTCCCATATTTTTAACGGCTTCTTTTGCATTTTCATACTGCTGATGGCAGGATGTGCAACCTGCACCCAGCACCTTGATACAACAAATACCATTTACTTCCTCGCCGCAGCAGTTATTCGTGCTTTCGGCAACTTCCGATGTAGGACATCCACAGTTACAAGCACAAGCGGGAGTTTTCTTTTCTTCTTTCTTTCCAAAATTAAACAGAGCCATTATGATAACCTCCAAAAAATATTTTAAAATGCTAACCAGAACATATAAAAACCAATGAGCAAGATAGCGATACCCATTGTAAACTTCAAAACCTTTGCGGCGGTCTTATACCGTTCGCTATTGTTTATCTTCTGAACAAACCCTATTGAAGTGCCTGCTACCATAACGAGAGCACTGTGACCGATAGAATAGAGAAGCATCAATAAGATGCCCCAAAGCAAATTGCCTTCACCGGCAACAATAGCCAGCAGAGCAATCAGCACAGGCGTTGAACAAGGCGATGAAAACACACCACCTAAAACACCCGCAATGAATGCACCGACAAATCCCCGTTTACGACTTTTTGATAGCAGGTTGGTAGATGGAATAAAGTTAAATATCTCCCAAGTCTGCAAAGCCATTAACATCATCAGTACACCGAGAAGGATATACCATATAGACGAAGATGTTCCTATCAACTTTCCTGCCGATGTTGCAATAATACCCAGTGTTACAAATGTCACCGCAGTTCCTATTGAAAACACCGCAGAATAGGCAAATGCTTTCTTGGCGTTTTTTTCGCCAACACCACTTACATAACCTACAATAAGTGGAACACTTGAAAGTGAGCATGGTGTTATCGAAGTCAAAACACCTGCAATGAGAGCCAATATAGGAGCGAGCCACATATTGTTGCTGATGATTTCGGCTATTTGTGTAAGCCAACTATCTATCATTTACTCAACTCCCATCTCTTTTAAAATTGCTCTCATCTGTGCTTCGGTCAAACCACCTTGATGGACGGTAAATGTATGTTTTCCTGTTGATTTGTCCGAGTACATATCAAACTGTATTTCCTTTGCCAATTTGTCACTCGGAACGAACGGTGTTCCATCTGCATTAAAGAACACTTGTGTTGGAATGACTTGAACAGGTACATTGGCGGCCGCTTCATAATACTTCCATACATCCACAAACTTGATAAATGCTTTACCTTGCATTTCAGCATTTAAGGTTTTTAGAACAGGTGCCATCTGTTTACAAGGAATACAGGAATCGGCACCGTAATCTGCAATGATGGGTAGACCGTATTCAGACAGTGCTTTAAAATCAATTTCCTTTGTGACATTCAAACTAAAATCTGCATCTTTAAGATTATCGGGTAAGTCTGACGACCCTTGCGAGAACGACGGCTCTTGTATATTCTTTTCCGAGATACTCTTGAAAAACCAAATGCCTCCGATAACAGCAACAATCAGAACAGGAACAAGTATTTTGACCCAAAGAGATTTCTTCTTATCCATCAGTGTTCACCCCCAATCGTTATATAATCAATGGTTGAATAAGATTAAATAAGTATCCAACAAGGATAATTCCAACTGTGCAGATTGCAATGAAAATACCGAGCAGTTTCGGTTTTACTGCTTTGCGAAGCATAATCATAGATGGCAGAGACAGAGTTGTAACACCCATCATAAAGGACAGGACAACACCGAGTAATGCACCCTTT
>JAZROS010000227.1:0-2238 GCA_045648825.1 Clostridia bacterium
TGCGCTTTCCACATTACCGCCAATCACACTTTCATCATTTCTATTCTTGAGTGTAGATAACAATCTGATAAAAGCAGTATGATCTGTGGAATCTGCGTTATAAGCTCTGAACCTGATTTTATATTTATGACCTTTTTCTACGTACACAGGTGTAAAAATATCTCCGGCTTGCAGACTTTGCTTAAATTTCATCGAGCCTTTGCTTTCACCGTAAGTATTATCTTGTGAGTTGGAAATAGTACATCCATACGTAGCGAAATCACCAAAACCATTCTCAAAGTTTTCGCTTACATTGGTGTTAACTTCCTCTAATCTAAAATTGTCAATATAATATACCTTATTGTTACTGTCAGTAAACCTTATCGTAAACTGAGCATCAGTTAAGTTGATTTCCGGCTTAAAATATGTCGAAATTCTGTTCCAGCCTTTGTTTAGCTTCATAGTATCCTTATGCTTGTATGCATACTTACCATTCAGTGTGCTGTTTTTTCCCCAGAAATTGGTAGTATAATGGGTTGAAACTTCACCAGGACAGAAGTTTGACGAACTTGAAGTCAGTAAATTAAAGTTTACAGAAGCGTTCTCTGCATATTTTGAACTGTTTAGGGTGTCAACATATATATCTGCCGAAAGCTTGTAATATGTTGATGTATTAAGAGAAACCGAAGGACTAAGCACATATCCACTGCCACCGTCAGTTACCTTAAGACTTGCTATACCTTCTCTGGAATAATCAGTAGAACGAGAGATTGTAGCACCACCAGGTGTCCATTCGGTAATTGTAGTAGTTTCAAAGCCACCATTTTCAAGCAAATTCCCGCTGTTAAAATCAGCATTGTATGCATAGTCGGTGTACAGTTCTTTATTATGTCTGATTTTTCCGATAGCAAGACGGTCTCCTGAGTAGGATATTTCATAGCCTGTTACACCACCCGTCAAATCAAACTCAAATTTTTCTGTTCCGATTTCTGCATAGCATTTAGTTCCGTCTGTGTATAACAGTACACGTGTTGCAACGTTTTCCTGATATGAAGTCAACGTCTTAGTTTCAGTAACAGTTCCACTATTAAGCCATTCTAAAGAAGCATTCTTAATATCCAGCTGATTGCTTGTTCCTTCGATTGATATCGAAAGAGTACCAGGTGTGCCCAACGGAAGCACCTCGAACATAATACCATTTGAGCCAAACGGAGCATTTACAGTTCCTCCGTCAGATAATACTACACACTCATCGGAAATCACTGTAGACATGGACGTAGTTGTGTCATCAAAGCGTTCATACAGAGGTGTTATTGTAGCACTTGCACCTGCACCTGCGTTTTTAATAATATCAAGCGCTGTGCTATTCCAAACAGCATTTTCATCAATAATATTACCCTCTGAGATTAAATTGTCTATGCCAGATGCACTTACAAAATGTTTGTCAACAGAAGTAAAGTTTGACTCAAGCAGGTTATCATGCGTACCGGAGTTAGCAAAATACCAGCTTACTCCTTTATCATCACAGTCGATATCTTCCAGGTCGACAACGTTATGGTGGACATGCCATCCAAATGAGCCATTATCGTTATAAATAGCGCCACCATAATTATGAACTCGTTCGATATAGTTTCCTGCAATTTCATTTGCATACAACGGATCATCAGGGTTGGAACCGCCTAATGTATAAATAGCACCACCGTCTTCCAACTCTTGCATAACGTCATAGATGTGGTTATTTTTGATCTTTAAGCCATTAGTAATATGTTCTGTATTATTCCATCCCCAACCAATATGTATACCGCTATAAGGAAGATTATGTATTGTATTATGAGAAACAGAGCTGTTCTGAAGGAAGCCTACACCTATACCAGATGCTGCCTTTAAACCGAGGCAACAATCGTAAATATCGTTATATTCAAAAGTAATATTTTTATTCAAGTTCGATTCGCTGGGGAAACTTTCTGTAAGTTCGCCAAGATTTGCTGCTGCACCTGTGATATTATTAAATGTTGAGTTTGTAACCGAGATATTCTGTGCACCGACTTTTAAATTAAGCCCTGCACCGCCTAATTTTCTGAATGTACATTTATCAAAGGAAATGTTATTTGATTCATTGATTTCAACAGCAGCTGAGTATAGGAAATTGTTACCCGGAGTATATGCATTTTGCTTAGGTACGTATCCCCCCTTCTCATTTGGAAAATTCCAACTTGAATTTTCAAATGAAATACCTTCGAATTTTATATTTTGGGCACC
>JAZROS010000228.1:0-8710 GCA_045648825.1 Clostridia bacterium
TTCGTACCCTTCGTCAAATGTGAGGTATATTTTCTTTTGGTCAGGATTTCCAATATATACGCCATTATTTTCTGCAAGCATATCGCAAATATACTTAGGAACTTCGGGGGCTGAGTTCTGTATTTTTTTAAGCCCCCAGCCGTAACCCTTATTTTCTATTCCGGAATAATCACTACCCGTTTTTACTGCATCATTTGCCGAACATCCGCACAGAACCAAAGCCATTGCAAGAGCAATTATTTTTCGCATAACACTCTCCCCTTTCGGTTATGTATATTCGTTTTCCGAAAAGGATATTACACAAAAAACTGCTATGCATACGCATAGCAGTTTTTGTATTTATGCTCTTGTAAGTGTCATAACACCGTCAGCAATCTCTGCTGTGCAATCAAGTACATCTGTAAAGAAGCTTACTGGAACGTATGTTACACCGCCTGCAGGTGTCTGTTCAGCTATAGGTGCTGACTCAAGCTGGAACGGAGTCATTCTTGCCTTGTTGTACACATTTGTGCCAATCTGGAAGTTAACACCCATAGGAACTGTACCGATTGTTACTGCGTTAGAGTTTCTGTCCCAGTTAACCTCAAGACCAAGAGCCTCAGAAACCGCTCTTACAGGAAGCATATCAACGCCATCTTTCTCTACGATTTCGAACTTCTTGTCGCCTACCTGAGCCTCTGTTACTGTTTCAGCAGGAAGAACTTCCTCAGGGCTTGCTCCTGCATCGCCAAGAACTATTACCTTCTCAGGAACTGCCATCGGGGGAATGCTTCTTGTTGTAATACCATAGATTGCAACAATCTCTTTGCCGTCTATATCGCCTTCAAATGCATCGCCGTTTCTGTCAATCACATTTGCAGGGTCAACTGCAAGTGCAAGGGTGTTTGCTGCGTTTACATATGTTTCTTCTGTCTTTGTAAATACGTCTGCATCAGCCTGAAGCTCTGCTTCTGTATCAATTACGATTGCATCGGGAGTGTAAACCGGCGGAAGCACCAACGGAGCGGGACTATCCCAGCCAACAAATGCTGTGAATGCTGCATCCTTTGCCATCTCTGCCTTTTCGCCCTTTTCGTTTACGATAACTGTGTCCTCGGAAAGAATGAAGTGAATTTCGTTCTCGTTCTCATCAATACCCTTAACGTACTTAACTCCGTTCTCCTCATAAAGCTCTGCTCCTGTTACGATTGATTTTACAAACATCGGCTGAGCAACTGTTGTTTCTTCCTCGCTTATAAGCATTATGTCATGCTCTGCTATCTCCTGTGCCAATACGGTTGTTGATGCCATTGCGGCGGTAAGTAAAAATGCGATAACCTTTTTCATTTTAAAATTCCTTTCTTTTTATGTTTTTTTATTATTTTTGTTGTCCAACACCTATATAGACGATTACTTTTCAAAAAAGTTCCGTAATTTACAAAAATTTTTATAATATTTTTAATACATTGGTTATATAATAATTTTGTATCAAACAAAGAAAGGACCATGGTATGATGAAAACAATTAAATTGATACTCGCTGCAACACTTGCAGCGGCACTTATGACAGGTTGCGGCAGCAATAACGACAAAAGTGATATTACACCCACACCGTCATCAAGTCCTATGACAAACACACAGCAAAGCGGCAACAATACATCAGATGCTGCAAACGGCGGTATGGATGGTATGGGCGATGCTGCAAAGGACCTTACAGATGGTGCAGGAAACGCAGTGAAAGGTGCAGTTGACGGCGTTCAGAATGCAGTAGGCAGTATGACAGGCAACAACTGACAAAAAACTCCGGCAGATTTAATTATCCGCCGGAGTTTTTTTTGGTTTACTGTCTATTATAAGCGTAACTGGCCCGTTATTTAAAAGCTCTACCTTCATATCTGCACCAAATATGCCGTGCTGAACCTTGCCAAAGGTTTCTTTAACATATGCCAAAAATTTTTCGTACATTTCCTCAGCGAAATCAGGCTTGCCTGCCTTGTCAAAGCTCGGTCTTTTTCCCTTTTTGCAATCGCCGTATAGTGTAAACTGGCTCACCACCAGCACCTCACCGCCAATATCGCTAACCGATAAATTCATCTTATCATTTTCATCACGGAAAATTCTAAGTCCCAAGGCTTTATCGGCAAGGTATTTAATATCTTCTTCAGTATCGCCGTCTGCAACACCTAAAAGTATAAGTATTCCTTCTCCTATTTTTCCCACTATCTCGTTATCAACCGTAACCGATGCGTGAGAAACTCTTTGTATTACAATTCTCATTTAAAATCCTACTTTATTAAATTATAAAATTCATTTCTAAGCTCGTGGTCGGTATCAAAAAGACCTCTTATTGCAGCGGTTCTTGTTTTAGCACCGCTTGAGCGGATACCTCTTGCTGTCATACAGCTATGCTCACCCTCAATGACAACTATAACATCACAAGAGCCTGTAACCTTCTGCATAATTTCCGCAATATCAGAGCCAAGACGCTCCTGAAGCTGAAGTCTTTTAGCCGCCATATCGCAAATTCTGGCAATTTTTGAAAGTCCAATCACCTTACCTGAGGGGATATATCCTACGTGAACTCTCATATTATACATAAGAGCAAGATGATGCTCGCAATGAGAGAATACCTCAATGTCCTTTACAACAACTAAATCGTTGTTTTCGGGCATTTCAAAGGATTTGTCAAACATATGAGCAATTTCTTCGTTGGAATATCTCATACCCTCAAATATCTCACTGTACATTCTTGCAACTCTTTCAGGAGTTTCTTTAAGACCTTCGCTTTCAATATCACCACCAAGCTCTCCAATGAGTTCCTTCACAAGCTCGGCAATTCGTTTTTCATTAAATTCCTTTTTCACAATCATACCCCTCGTTCATCAGGATTCCATATAATTTTGTGTAATTGTAACTGCAGGTTTGCCTCTTCCAAAAGAGGTTCTTTCACAATTTTCTCCGCCAAAAGCTGCAGGTCGTATTTGCCGTATACTGCACCAATGAAAACCCTCGGCATAACGTCATAAATACGTTTCATTTTTTCGACCACTTCTATCATTCGGTCAAAGTCTTCATCACTGCCTACTACAAACTTGACCACATCCTGAGGCATTAAGCTCTCAAAATTACTCCAAAGCATCTTGTCCTCTTCGCCGCTTGTAGGAAGCTTATAGTCTATTGTAAAAAACAGCTTGTCCTCGTCGTGTATTCTTAAATCCTGCATAAACTCCATAATATCCGCAGCACCGTTGGTTTCGATATTAACCTCGTGTCCTCTTATAAGAAGCTCATCTGCAAGCTCGGCTATGCCGTCAGCAATAAGCGGCTCACCGCCTGTCAGGGTTACGTATTTTTTTATGTCCCTATTTAATATGTCCCCAATCGACATTTCTGTATATTTACATTCTTCCTTTTCACCAAAAAGCGCATAGAGTGTATCGCAATAGCTGCATCTTAAGTTGCAGCCTGCCAATCGAATAAAGGTTGCAGGACTTCCTGCCCTTTTGCCCTCGCCCTCTATGCTGTCAAAAATCTCTACTACTTTATACATAGTACACCGCCTTATTATTCTCGCTCTCCTCAACTTCTACACGGTAGCAAAAGGGTGCAAGCTCTTCCAAAATAAACTTCGCCATATTCTCAGCAGTCGGGTTGAAGTCAACCACTTCATTTATCACCTTATGGTCAAGCTTATCGGAAATTTTTCTTTTAATTTCGGTAAAGTCCATAATCATACCGTTTTCGTTAAGAGTTTCACTTCTTAAAAATACGGTTACTATCCAGTTATGTCCGTGAAGATTTGAACATTTGGACTCATAGTTAAGACTAAGCTTATGCGCCGCACTTATTTCAAGTCTTTTTATAACCTCGTACATTTAGCTTTCCTTCCTTTTCATATATTCGTCATAGCCTCTTTTTCTCAAAAAGCACGCTGGGCAATCACCGCAGCCCTCACCCTTTATGCCATTATAGCAGGTAAGAGTTTCGTTATATATAGTATCAAGTATTCCGAGCTTGTCGGCAAGTGCCCAAGTATCCGCCTTTGTAAGCCACATAAGCGGAGTATGGATAACAAAATTATAATCCATTGCAAGATTAAGCGTTACATTTAAAGATTTTACAAACATATCTCTGCAATCAGGGTACCCCGAAAAATCTGTTTCGCAAACACCTGTTACAATCTCTGTCATGCCGTGGGTTTTGGCATATATTGCCGCATAGCTTAAAAAGAGCAGATTTCTTCCCTCTACAAAGCTATTGGGCGGTGTTCCCTCAGGCTTTTCCTTTTCAACAGGAATGTCCTCTCGTGTAAGCGAATTCGCAGAAAGCTGATTTATAATCGGCGTTTCAATAACCTCAAACAAAACACCGGCATCCTCACAAATTTTCTTCGCACACAAAAGCTCTGCCTTATGTCTTTGACCGTAATCAAAGCCGACAGCTGCAGTATTTTCCTTGCCGTAGCGTTCTATTGCCCAATATAAACAGGTAGTGGAATCCTGTCCGCCCGACAATACCACAAGTGCTTTTTTATCCATAATTTTTCCCTCACTTAATATCAAAAGAAGCAAATAGTCTTTCTTCTGCCAATTTCTCGTATCTTGTTCCCTTTCTTCCGTAGTTTGCAAAGGGATAAATTGCAATACCGCCTCTGGGAGTAAATACACCCTTAACCTCAAGGTACTTTGGGTCCATAAGCTTTACAAGGTCTTTCATTATGATATTTACACAGTCCTCGTGAAAGTCTCCCCTGTTTCTGAAGCTGAAAAGGTAAAGCTTTAAGCTCTTGCTCTCAACCATTCTCTCATCAGGAATATAGTTTATCACAATCTTTGCAAAATCAGGCTGGCCTGTAATAGGACAAAGAGATGTAAATTCAGGACAGTTGAAGGTTACCATATAGTCATTATCCGGATGCTTATTTATAAAGGTTTCCAGAACCTCAGGTGCATAATCATCACGGTAAACTGTCTTTTTGTTTCCTAAGAGAGACAATCCCTCTGTTTCCTTTTCGTTTCTCGGCATAATCTTCACATCCTTATATAAATTCAAATATATCCTTGTTCTTTGATTTTACTATTTCAAGACCGCTGTCTTTTAATATGCTCTCAAAAATTTCAATCGCCATTATCTCGGTAGGATAATGTCCTGCGTCAATCATCACAACATCAAGGCCTATTATATCCTGCGTTCTGTGATACTTAAGGTCTCCTGTAAGTATCAAATCAGCGCCCATTTCTACCGCAGCAGTCGCAATATCATCGCTCGCACCCGAGCCTACTGCAACACGGCTTATTATTTTATCCAAATCACCTGATACTCTTACAGGTGTATTAAGCTTTTCCTTGGTAAGCTCTGCAAATTCCCTTGCTGTCATTTGAGACGGCAAATCACCTATTCTGCCAAGTCCTGAGCCTTCCATACTGCCCTCTAAAACAACCTCAACGTTTTTAAGCTCAAAAAGCTTAGCGAGATAGTCGTTTAATCCGCCCTTTGCAGAGTCAAGATTAGTGTGTGCCGCATAAACCGAAATATCTGCACCGATTAAGTCAAGAAGCATTTTACCCTCGACAGTATCGTCTGTAACAGACTTTACTCCTGAAAACATCATCGGGTGGTGAGAAACTATCATATCAACCCTTGCATCAATCGCTTCCTTTACAACAAACGGCGTAACATCAAGAGTCAAAAGCACTTTTTTGACCTCTTTGTCGCCTCTTCCTACAAGAAGTCCAACGTTATCCCATTCCTCTGCAAGAGAGGGAGCAAATGCCTTTTCTACAAGTTCCCTAATCTCTGATACTTTCATACTCGTCCCTCCAGTTCTAAAACACGTTCAAGCAATTTAGTGTATCTATCAATTTCAGCAGGATTTTTTTCATTTGCCTTATTAAGCCCTGATAATATCTTTTCAAACTCACGCTTTTTCTTAGCAAGAAGCTTAGGGAATTTTTTGTGATTATAAAGGTATTTCGGCAAATGAAGTTCAAACTCGTCCCCATATTTAGTGCCTTTCCCCTCTTTTGCAATAATCAGGTTATATACCTTAAAGCCCTCGGTTGTTATATCTTCATCTGTTATTTCATATCCATTCTCGGAAAGGAACTTTCTTAACAAGTCCTGAGAATTCATAGGCTGCAGAAGAAGAGTTTTTGCCGACTTTGCAATCTTCTCACCTTCAGAAAGAATGGTGCATATAAGCTCACCGCCCATTCCTGCAATAACTATTGTATCACATTCACCCTCGCAAACAGGCATAAGTCCGTTTCCGAGCCTAAGTTCAATCCTGCCCTCTAAGCCGTTAGCTTTTACATTGTTTTCAGCAGCTCGGAGAGGTCCTTTATTTACATCTGTAGCAATTATTTTTTCAGCTTTAGCGCCAAGTGCAAGCTGAACGGGGATATATGCGTGGTCTGTACCAATATCTGCCACCGACCTGCCGTTTATATGTGAAATTATCATATTAAGTCGTTTTGTCAGCATAGTTGGTCCCCCTTTATATCAAAACGGGAACGGGCTATCCCCCATTCCCGTTTCAGATTTTTTGTCTTCCGTCGATGGTTTCACGTTTACGTCTTAAAAGACGCATATTCGTCTTAAATTCAAGCCCTACGGCATTGTGCTCTATCATATCAACCAAGGCAAAAAGCTCATCAACATCAAAACCTGTTACCGATACTGCAAAAACTCTGTCATCCTTAAGCCTGATATATAAAATATCACAGCGTTTCATAATAGTCTCAAGTCTTCTGCTTTCAGCTGCTATTTTGTTAAGCATTCTGTCAAGGTCATAGTTATTGTATGTTCTTGAGAGAAATCCCATCGTTCCTATTGCAAGGTCTGCAACCTCGGAAAGAGGAATTTCAGTAGTTACCGTTTTTGCCGGCATAAAATCCGCAAAAAACTTAGGTCTAAAATCTATTATATACGGAAAAAAACCGTTATCCCACATTCTGATATAAAGCTTATCACCGTCTGATGTAATAAGCGGTGGAAAAGTAGAATTGATTTTGATAACCGCATACATAACCCCGAGCATACCCGCAATAAGATATGCCGCCGCAAAAAGATAGGAACCGTTTATTACGCTTATCGCCGCCAGCATCAGTCCGATAACCGAAACAACAGCAACCAGTGCAATCTTTATTCCATTAAGCCTTTTTGTTTTTTGGGCAAGCTCTGCTTTAACACGAATTGCCATAAACTTATCCTCTTATTATATTCTCATCACGTTCAGGAATTTTGCCAATTTTTCGACATAACAATACAAACTATATTATATTATAATATTGGAAGAAAATCAATATTTATTTAATAAAAAGATTGAAATAACACAAAAAATACTGTATAATAATTGTGATTTTGTTTATTTGAGGTGCTAAAGAATGTTTGATAAGCTTGAGGCTTTAGAGGAAAGATTGGCGTTAGTTACAGAAAAGCTATCCGACCCGTCGGTTATCGCTGACCAGAAGGCTTTTCGTGATTACTGCAAGGAAAATTCCGACCTTACCCCTATTATCGAAAAATATCGTGAATATAAAACTGCGAAAAAGACTATTGCAGACGATAAAGAAATGCTTGCCGCAGGCGAGGACAAGGACTTGGAGGAGCTTATCCGCTTAGAGCTCGCCGAGGCAGAAGAAACATTGGAAAAATGTGCAGAGGAGCTTAAAATCCTCCTGCTCCCCAAAGACCCCAACGATGATAAGAACGTAATTATCGAAATCAGAGGCGGTACAGGTGGCGACGAGGCGGCACTTTTTGCGGCAGATTTGATGCGTATGTATTCTATGTATGCAGAGTCTATGCGTTGGAAGATAGAAATCTTAAACTCCAACCCCACCGACATCGGCGGCTACAAGGAAGTGTGCTTCTCTATAGAAGGTCAGGGTGCATACTCAAGATTTAAGTTTGAAAGCGGTGTACACCGTGTTCAAAGAGTTCCCGAAACCGAGTCGGGCGGCAGAATTCATACCTCCGCTGTAACGGTAGCAGTACTGCCCGAGGTTGAAGAGGTCGAGGTTGAAATAAACCAAAATGACCTAAGAATTGACGTCTTCCGCGCAGGCGGTCCTGGCGGTCAGTGCGTTAATACCACCGACTCTGCGGTAAGAATTACGCATTTGCCGACAGGCATTGTAGTATCCTGTCAGGACGAGAAATCGCAGTTTAAGAACAAGGACAAGGCTATGAAAATCCTTCGTTCAAGAATTTATGAGGTAATGGAGGCGGAACGGCATAAGGAGATTGCTGACGAGCGAAAATCTCAGGTCGGCTCCGGCGACAGAAGCGAAAGAATAAGAACCTACAACTTCCCTCAAGGCCGTGTTACCGACCATAGAATTAACCTCACACTTTACAAGCTTGAGCAGATTTTAAACGGCGCTCGTAATGAGCATATGGAAGCACTCATCACCGCCGACCAGACAGCAAAGCTTGCAAAGGCAGAGAATTAAACAGTTTACAAAGAGTTTGTCATAAAAAGGCAGACTCTTTTCCTTTTGTTTTGATAAAATATATGTCGAAAGGAGGTCTTTCGTTACTATGGAAAAATTTGAAAGACATTTAAGAAAAACTGCCATGGCAGAAATCACAATTTCGGCATATATGTTTGCTCTTAAGCAATACATAGCGCTCTACGGTGAAGTAAGCGACGAAAACCTTAAACAGTACAAGGTGTGGCTGATTGAGAATTACAGTCCGAAAACGGTTAATCTGCGGCTTCGGGCTAT
>JAZROS010000229.1:0-2684 GCA_045648825.1 Clostridia bacterium
CCTCCCTTTAGCAAAGGAAGCCTGATTATGAAATACATCATAATCAGGCTTCTTATTTTATCTTTCTATTAAGCTTTCTCCTGTCATTTCACAAGGCTTGTCAAGTCCCATCATATCAAGCATTGTCGGTGCCAAGTCGCCAAGCTTGCCGTGATTGAGCTTCACATCGCCCTCTCCTATTACGATAAGAGGAACAGGATTGGTAGTATGTGCAGTAAATACATCTCCGGTTTTGGGGTCTGCCAGGCAATCGGCATTACCGTGGTCTGCGGTAATAAGCACCTTACCATTATGCTCAAGGATTTTATCCACTACCTTGCCAACGCACTCGTCAACCGCTTCAACAGCAGCGACAGCAGCATTAAATATGCCCGTATGGCCTACCATATCGCAGTTTGCAAAATTAAGGATTATAACATCAAACTTATCCTCATCGATTGCCTTTATAACCGCATCTGTAACTTCATATGCGCTCATTTCAGGCTTTAAGTCAAAGGTCGGCACATCAGGCGACTGAATAAGAATTCTGTCCTCACCGTCAAACTGCTTTTCCTCACCGCCATTAAAGAAGAATGTTACGTGTGCATACTTCTGAGTTTCGGCAATTCTAAGCTGTGTAAGACCTTTTTTACTTACATACTCACCAAAGGTCATTGTAAGCTCTTCAGGCGGATATGCAACCGAAACATTTGGCATAAGAGCATCATACTGTGCCATACATACATAATAGTTTTTAAAATACCCGTTTTTGCGTTCAAAGCCATCAAATGCAGGGTCAACAAAGGTTCTTGTAATCTGTCTTGCACGGTCGGGACGGAAATTGAAGCATACAATGCTGTCATTCTCGCCAATTTGTGCACCGCCCTCGATTACTGTAGGTACAACAAATTCGTCTGTTACACCCTCTTCATAAGATTTCTCGATTGCAACAACAGCGTTTTCAGCAACATTACCCTCGCCCACAACCATTGCGTTATAAGCCTTTTCTACTCTGTCCCATGCAAAATCTCTGTCCATTGCATAGTATCTGCCCATTACAGATGCAACCTTACCTACACCTATTCTGTCAAGCTCATTTTCGAGTGTACGCATAAAGCCTGCACCTGATGTCGGAGAAACGTCTCTTCCGTCCAAAAACGCGTGGATATAGACCTTGTCCACATCATTCTTTCTCGCCATATCAACAATACCTACAAGATGCTCAATGTGTGAATGAACACCGCCGTCGGACAAAAGTCCAAAAAGATGCAATGCACTATTATTCTTTTTGCAGTTTTCCATAGCACCAAGAAGTGCTTTGTTAGAGAAAAATGCACCGTCTTCTATATCCTTGGAAATTTTAACAAGCATCTGATACACAACTCTGCCTGCGCCGATATTGGTATGTCCTACTTCAGAGTTTCCCATCTGTCCGTCGGGAAGTCCTACCGCAAGTCCGCTTGCATAAAGCAGAGTATTTGGATAATCAGCAAAAAAGCTGTCAAGACGAGGCGTTTTAGCCGCCTTTATAGCATTACCTTTAACCTGCTCGGTTAAGCCGTAGCCGTCCATAATAAGAAGTGCAACAGGTTTTTTTGACATAAATTTTCGTTCCTTTCCTTTTGCAAAAGTTAAGGCTGAATAAATTTGACGCAACAGCGGAAATTTAATCAGCCCGAATTTCCTTTTAATTATTTTGCAGCTGCAACAATTACAGCAAAATCGTCAGCCTTAAGCGATGCTCCGCCGATAAGACCGCCGTCGATGTTTTCCTTTGCAAGAAGCTCTGCAGCATTTGCAGCGTTCATACTTCCGCCGTACTGGATTGTAACAGCCTTTGCAGCATCAGCATCATAAAGACCTGCAAGGATTGCACGAATTCCTGCACAAACCTCCTCAGCCTGCTCAGCTGTTGCAGTCTTGCCTGTACCGATTGCCCAGATAGGCTCGTAAGCAACTACAACCTTTTTAGCATCTTCTGCAGATATGCCAGCGAATGCTTTTTTAACCTGAATAGCAATCAAATCCATTGTGATGCCTGCTTCTCTTTCATCAAGGCTTTCACCGACACAAACGATGGGGATAAGACCCTTTTCGAGAGCCTTCTTGGTCTTGAGGTTTACAGTTTCATCAGTTTCAGCAAAGTACTGTCTTCTCTCAGAATGGCCGATAATAACGTACTCTACACCGAGGTCTTTAAGCATATCAGCTGAAACCTCACCTGTGAAAGCACCCTTGTCCTCAAAATGAAGATTCTCTGCACCGATTTTTACGTTTGTGCCCTTTGCAGCCTCAACAGCCTGCGAAAGACATACATAAGGAGTGCAACATACAACCTCACAGCTTGCAGAAGCGTTCTTTGCTGCAACCTCTTTTACAAAATCATATGTTTCTGACGGAAGCTTGTTCATCTTCCAGTTACCTGCAATAATATACTTACCCATTTTTCATATTTCCTTTCGTAAATTACTTATCATTTATAGCTACTATTCCAGGTAAATCCTTACCCTCAAGGAACTCAAGCGAAGCACCGCCGCCTGTTGAGATGTGGCTCATCTTATCGCCAAGACCTGCCTGATTTACTGCAGCAACACTGTCGCCACCGCCGATAATTGTAGTAGCATCAATATCAGCAAGTACGTTTGCAATCGCATTTGTACCCTTAGCAAAGTTTGACATTTCAAATACACCCATAGGTCCGTTCC
>JAZROS010000230.1:0-1643 GCA_045648825.1 Clostridia bacterium
AAAGGACCGTTACCTGTTCCCTCAATAGTGCTTTCTCTGCCGTTATAGTCAATCTCTGCAGAAATGGTTGTTATATTATCCTCAATGCCGCTATGATAGGACTTTAAGAATATAGGTGATTTGTTAATATAATCACCCTTGAATGCCGCATAAATCTCTTCAGGCTCCAAAACTGTCTGCTTCTTATCCGACAGCTCTGTTATATGCTTGGAGAACTCAGCAACCATCATAGGCGGAATTGTGTAGCCGAACTTCTTTTCCATAACATAGCTTACGCCGCCCTTACCTGACTGCGAGTTAATTACAATCGGCTCGTACTTTCTGCCGATGTCAGTGGGGTCTATGGTAAGATACGGATTTTCCCAAATTTTCTCGCCCGCCTCCTCATATGCAGCCATAGCTTTTTTGATTGCGTCCTGATGTGAGCCTGAGAAAGCAACGTATGCCATCTCGCCTGCATAAGGGTGTCTGGGGCTTATGGGGATTTTATTAAACTTCTCAAACTTCTCTATTATCTCGTCAATATTGTCGATATTAAGCTCGGGGTCTATTCCCTGACAGAACATATTAAGTGCAATCATAATAATGTCTGCGTTGCCTGTACGTTCGCCGTTTCCGAAGAGTGTACCCTCTACTCTGTCTGCACCTGCCAAAAGCGCAAGCTCGGTTGATGCAACACCTGTACCTCTGTCATTATGTGCGTGAACGCTTATCTCCACTGCATCGCGGTATTTGAGTCTTTTGTGTACATATTCAATCTGATCTGCATATACATTAGCAGTTGCAACCTCAATGGTAGACGGAAGATTGATGATTGCCTTTCTGTCCTTAGTCGGCTTAAATACATCCAAAACCGCATTACAAACCTCAACTGCATAATCAGGCTCTGTGCAGGTAAAGCTTTCAGGCGAATACTCGTAGCGGATGTTGCCGTCAAGACTCTTGTCCACTAAATCTACCACCAATTTAGCGCCGTCTATTGCAAGCTGCTTAATCTCGTCCTTATCCTTGCGGAAAACAACCTTTCTCTGCAAGGTTGAGGTGGAGTTGTAGATATGTACAATCGCATTTTTAGCACCCTGAAGTGCCTCGATTGTTCTCTTTATGATATGCTCTCTGGCTTGTGTAAGCACCTGAATGGTTACATCGTCGGGGATTAAGTTTTCGTCAATTAAGCGGCGTACAAACTCAAATTCCGTTCCGCTCGCAGCAGGAAAGCCGACCTCAATTTCCTTGATGCCGAGCTTTACAAGGAAGCTAAAAAACTCGAGCTTTTCCTCAATAGTCATCGGTGAATAAAGAGCCTGATTTCCGTCTCTTAAATCGACACTGCACCAAACGGGCGCGTGTGTGATTTCGTTAGCGGGCCAGTCTCTTGTTTCCATCGGCACGCTATGGTATTGCTTTGTATACTTCTTAAAGTTCATAACCTATCTATCCTTTCCATAACTATCAGTTATAACAAAAATGACTGAGCACCCCTTGGATGCTCAGTCTATCTTACAGTAATTTTACCGCAGGACTATAAACCGACCACCCTTTGCGCTCGGCAATGTTAGTAGGAGTTCACTTGTAGTGTATGTACTTCTACTCATTTTCCTGCTCCTTTCAAAACTATTAGGTTTATAATACTCTATCTTTCG
>JAZROS010000231.1:0-3082 GCA_045648825.1 Clostridia bacterium
TGCGGTCTGTCTTACGCTTGCACCGTCAAAGGTAGCAGACTCAAATACAACGCAGGTTGTATCCTCTTTAACCTCGGAATTAAATCCGCCCATAACACCTGCAATAGCAACGGCTCTTTCGCCGTCTGCAATTACAAGGTCGTTTGAAGATAAAACCCTGTCCTGTTCGTCAAGTGTTTTAATCTGTTCGTTATCAAGAGCATCACGAACAACGATTTTCTGCCCCTTTAAATCTCTTAGGTCAAATGCGTGCATCGGCTGGCCGTACTCTAAAAGCAGATAGTTTGTAATATCAACTATGTTATTGATTGAACGTACACCGCATGCACGAAGTCTTGAAGCAAGCCACTTGGGACTCGGTCCGATTTTTACGTTCTTGACCATTCTCGCACTGTATCTGAGGCATTTGTCGGGATTTTTAACCTCAACAGTAAGATAGTCATTTATATTTTCCTTGTTTTCGGTAAAGGTCGGCTTGGGCACGTTAAAGGGCTTGTCAAAGGTAACAGCAGTTTCTCTTGCAAGACCGATTACGCTGAAGCAGTCGGGGCGGTTTGAAGTGATTTCAAATTCAACCACATTTTCATTAAGACCAAAATAATCACGCATTTCAATACCGATTTCGGTATCTTCTGGAAGAACAAGTATTCCGTACTCAGGCTCGTATCCAAGGTCAGATACAGTAATCCCCATCTCATCGTGAGAGCAGAGCATACCGTTCGACTCAACACCACGAAGCTTGCCCTTTTTGATGTGAACATCACCGGGGAGTGTAGAGCCGTCAAGTGCAACGGGCACAATCTGTCCCTCTTTTACGTTTGGCGCGCCTGTTACAATCTGCAAAACCTCGCTACCTACATTAACCATACAAATTACAAGATGGTCGGAATCGGGGTGCGGAGTAACACTTTCAATCTTGCCTGCAACAACTCTGTCGAGGTCTTTGCCCAGAAACTCTATTCCCTCAACCTTAGAGCCTGACATAGTAAGTGCACTGTTATATTCCTTAGGCGAAATGCCCGAAATATCTGTATAATCGTTAAACCAACTCATTGGTACTTTCATCTTATCATAACCCTCCTTAGAACTGCTTTAAGAACCTTGTGTCATTCTCGAAGAATAAACGCAGGTCGTCAATGTCATATCTTCCCATTGCAACTCTTTCTAATCCAAAACCGAACGCAAAGCCTGAATATACCTCAGGGTCAATACCGCAGGTCTTAAGTACCTTGGGATGAACCATACCGCAGCCGAGAATTTCAATCCAACCCTCGCCCTTGCATACTCTGCAACCCTCTCCGCCGCAAACATAGCAGGAAATATCCATTTCTGCCGACGGCTCGGTAAAGGGGAAGTGATGTGGGCGGAAACGTACTCTTGTTTCTTTGCCGTAGAGAGCCTTGATAAATGCGTCAAGCGTACCCTTAAGGTCAGCCATTGTAATGCCTTTATCTACAACCAAACCCTCAATCTGATGGAAAACGGGTGAATGGGTTGCATCAACTGCATCAGAGCGGTAAACTCTGCCCGGTGCAATAATTCTTATTGGCGGTTTTTTGTTCTCCATAACACGAATCTGCATAGGAGAGGTCTGAGTTCTTAGTACCACGTTGTCGCTTACATAGAAGGTATCCTGAGTATCTCTTGCAGGATGGTCCTTGGGGATGTTAAGAGCCTCAAAGTTGTAGTAGTCAAGCTCTACCTCAGGGCCTTCTGCAATCTCAAAGCCCATACCGATTGCGATGTCTTTAATGTCGTCTAAAACCTGTGTTAAGGGATGAAGATTGCCCTTCGGCTGAATTTTGCCGGGCATAGTAACGTCGATAACTTCCTTTTTAAGACGTTCTTCTGTTTCCTTCTTCATAAGCTCTGACTTTTTAGAGTCGATTTCCTGCTCCAAAAGTGCACGGATTTCATTTGCCAAAGCACCGATTACAGGTCTTTCTTCGGCAGAGAGTCCGCCCATACCCTTTAATACGGCAGTAAGCTCTCCTTTTTTTCCGAGATATTTAATTCTGATGTTTTCGAGTGCGTCAAGCTCCTTTGCTTCTGCAAGATGAGCTAAAACGTCCTCCTTGATTTGTGAAAGCTTGTTTTTCAATTCAAACTCCTCCTTAAATATTAGATATTTTCGGGATAAAAAAAGCTTCATCCCTCTAAAAAAGGGACGAAGCATAAACTCCGCGGTACCACCCAAATTCCTGCCTAAAAAGCAGGCTCTTTATCTTACTGACGGACTTACGCACCGCCGATTTGCGTTATCGACTACACACTTTCGCTTCACCGACACAGCTCCGAAAGGAAATTTCACGTTGCACACTTACCGTAGCGGCTCACAGCCGACGACCGCTGCTCTCTTGTGGGTTATGCAAGCTACTTGCTTTCTTCATAGCCTTTTTTTATGTTCCGTAATATTTTACCACATTATATCAGCATTTGCAAGTGTTTTTTGAAATTTATAGGGAAAGAATACTGATATGCTTGCAAAGAGAGGAATTTTGTGGTATTATTGGTGTAATAAATTAAAATGGAGAAAAATTATGTTTACAGATAAAGCGAAAATTTTAATCAAGGCAGGAAACGGCGGTAACGGCTCAATATCCTTCCGCAGAGAAAAGTACATTGCGGCGGGCGGTCCCGACGGCGGCGACGGCGGCAAGGGCGGAAGTGTAATTATGCGAGCAGAAGCTGGTATTAACACGCTTGCCGATTTTAAGTTTAAGAGAAAGTACGTTGCCCAAAACGGCACCGACGGCTCTGGCAAGCACTGCAAGGGCAAAAATGGTGAGGATGTAGTTCTTCCTGTTCCTGTTGGCACGCTTGTAAGAGATATAGAGAGCGGCAAGCTCATAGCAGACATTTCCGAGCTTGACAAAGATTATGTCATAATAAAAGGCGGTAACGGCGGTTGGGGTAATTCGCATTTCTCTACTTCAACAAGACAAGCTCCAAACTTTGCTAAAAATGGTCAAAAGGGCATTGAACGAGAGGTTATGCTTGAGCTAAAAATGATTGCAGATGTTGGATTGGTAGGCTTTCCCAACGTGGGAAAGTCCACACTTCTTGCCGCTACTACAAAGGC
>JAZROS010000232.1:0-2340 GCA_045648825.1 Clostridia bacterium
GTTTGTAACATCGTCTACGATACCGATTGTAAACTGCTTCTTCTCTGTATTCTTAAATGCAGCAATAATCTGAGCAGGTGTTGTATCCTTTGAACCAAGACCGTATCTGCCGCCGTAAACGGGAACTGATGCGAACTTAGAGCCTGCCAAAGCAGCAACAACGTCAAGATAAAGCGGCTCGCCGACCGAACCTGATTCCTTTGTTCTGTCAAGAACAACAAGCTTCTTAACAGTTGAAGGAATAGCGTCGATAAAGTGTGATACTGAGAACGGACGGTAGAGTCTTACCTTGATAAGACCAACCTTCTCGCCGTTTGCGTTCATATAGTCAACTGTCTCAGAAATAGTATCACAAGCAGAGCCCATAGCGATGATAACGCTTTCTGCGTCAGCAGCGCCGTAGTAGTTAAAGAGCTTGTAATCAGAGCCAATCTTTGCATTTACCTTATCCATATAGGACTGGCAAATTTCGGGAACAGCCTGATAGAACTTGTTAGCAGCTTCTTTTGCCTGGAAGAATACGTCAGGGTTCTGAGCTGTACCGCGCTGTGCCGGATGCTCAGGATTTAAAGAGCTGCGTCTGAATGCGGAAATAGCATCCCAGTCAACCATCTCTGCAAGGTCAGCGTAATCCCAGCAAGCAACCTTCTGGTACTCGTGAGATGTTCTGAAACCGTCAAAGAAGTGAAGGAACGGAACTCTTGCCTTAATTGTTGTAAGATGTGCAACAGCGCCAAGGTCCATAGCCTCCTGCGGGTTTGTAGATGCAAGCATTGCAAAGCCTGTCTGACGGCAAGCCATAACGTCCTGATGGTCGCCGAAGATAGAAAGTGCGTGTGATGCCAAAGCACGTGCAGATACGTTAAATACGCACGGCAAAAGCTCACCTGCAATCTTATACATATTAGGAATCATCAGAAGAAGTCCCTGTGATGCTGTATAGGTTGTTGTGAGAGCACCTGCTGTAAGTGAACCGTGAACGGTACCTGCAGCACCTGCCTCGGACTGCATTTCGGTTACCTGAACAGTGCGGCCGAAGATATTCTTCTGTCCGGCAGCTGACCATTTGTCAGTAACCTCAGCCATGTTTGACGATGGCGTGATTGGGTAGATGGCAGCAACATCGGTAAACGCATATGACGCATAAGCCGCAGCGTTGTTACCATCCATGGTTTTCATTTTTCTTGCCATTGGATTTTTCCTCCTTGTTGTAACGTGGCGGTATCTTTTGGATACTGCCCGTGTTATTACTTATAATTTTTATAAAATTATACCATACATTATAATAACACTTTTTTTTGCTAAAATCAATAACTATTTGTGTTTTTTTTATCATAGTAGGAATTTTTTTTATTTTTTATTAAAAACATAAAATATTTGGTAAGAATTTGTGCAAGGTTTAACAAATATTAAAAAAACAGGTTTATATTTTTGCCCTCTGTGCGATAATATGGGTGTCAGGTGCCGACAGATGTACATATTCGGTAAGGGAGGCATCAATAAAGATGAACAAGGTAGAAATCTGCGGTGTAAATACATCAAAGCTGCCGGTGCTGACAAGAGAAGAAAAGGACATACTGTTTAAACGCATAAAAGAGGGCGACAAGATGGCTCGTGAGGAGTTTATAAAGGGCAATTTGCGGCTTGTTTTGAGTGTTATACAAAGATTTTCCAACAGAGGAGAAAATCCTGACGACCTGTTTCAAGTGGGTTGCATAGGTCTTATCAAGGCCATTGACAACTTTGACACAGAGCTTAATGTGCAGTTTTCGACATACGCTGTGCCTATGATTATCGGCGAGGTAAGACGATATTTAAGGGACAATAATGCAATCAGGGTTTCAAGAAGTCTTAAGGATATTGCGTATAAGGCTCTATATGTCAAGGAAAAGCTGATAAGCAAGAACTCGAATGAACCCACAGTTCAGGAGATTGCCAAGGAGCTTGATTTGCCGAAAGAGGATGTTGTGCTTGCACTTAATGCAATAGCCGATCCGGTAAGTCTTTACGAGCCTGTATATCACGATACGGGCGAGGCAGTCTATGTAATGGATCAGGTAAAGGACAGCAAAAATACTGACGAAAACTGGCTTCGTGATATTGCTATAGACGAGGCAATGAAGCATTTGGGCGAAAGGGAAAAGCATATTTTAAAGCTTCGGTTTTTTCAGGGGAGAACACAAACAGAGGTTGCGGAGGAAATTGGAATTTCTCAGGCACAGGTATCAAGGCTTGAAAAAAGTGCTTTAAGTCATATGAAAAAGTATATATGAATTTAAAATTGCGGGTCGATGTAGGGCATCGACCCCTACTCAATTTTACAAAATATTTAAATATTTA
>JAZROS010000233.1:0-3061 GCA_045648825.1 Clostridia bacterium
TTTTTGACGGTACATTCTATGCTGCATCTTCTCGGCTACGACCACGTAGACGACGAGGAGGGTGAAAGGATTATGTTTACAAAACAAGATACTATTCTCAACAATCTGGGTATAACGAGGTGATATAACAATGGATAAAAGTTTTAAGTCAGGCTTTGCCGCTATAATCGGTATGCCAAACGTGGGAAAATCTACACTTCTTAACGCCGCGGTGGGACAGAAGATTGCCATTATTTCCGACAAGCCGCAGACTACACGAAACAAAATACTTGCCATTTACAACGACGAAAACAGTCAGATTATATTTACCGACACACCGGGCATACACAAGCCTCACAACCGCTTAGGCGAAATGATGGTGCGTTCTGCCAAGGAGTCTATGAATGATAATGATATACTTATAATGGTTGTAGACGCATCAAGACCTGTGCAGGACACAGAAAGGGATATTGCCCAGTCCATTAAAAATACAGGGCTTAGGAGTATTCTCGTTATAAACAAGGTTGATGTTGTCAAAAAGGACTCTCTGCTTCCGCTCATTGCAGACTATTCAAATCTTAACGATTTTGATGCTATTGTGCCTGTATCAGCTAAAACAGGCGACGGAATAGGCTTTTTGATAGACGAGATAAAAACCCTTTTGGAAAACGGACCGCAGTATTACTATGACGATATGATAACAGACCAGCCGGAAAAACAGCTGGCTGCCGAGATTATCCGTGAAAAAATGCTATGGCTTTTGGACAAAGAAGTTCCGCACGGAATTGCTATTGAGATAGAGAGAATGAAGGAAAAGGAAAGCATTACGGCAATAAATGCCGTTATCTACTGCGAAAAAGACACTCACAAGGGTATCATAATCGGCAAAAACGGCGAGATGCTAAAACGCATCGGTGCTCTTGCACGCACAGATATAGAAAAGATGCTTGATAAGAAGGTTTACTTAGAGCTTTGGGTACGAGTTAAAAAGGACTGGCGTAACAATAATTACCTACTGAAAAATTTTGGATTTGTTCAAAGCGGCGAATAAATAATCGAAAAAGGTCGAACCCTACTTTATAAAAGGGGGTTCTTAAAATGACAGATTTTAAAGACAGCTGGGAGCTTTTTTCAAAGACCGGCGATATAGACGCTTACCTTATGTACAAATCCGCACAAATCACGGAAACGGGGAACGGCGGTTATGGAGAGCATAAAGACGAGGGGCTTAATAATAAAAAGCTCTGATTACGGCGAAACAAGCCGTATGATTACGGTTTTTACCGAAGATATGGGCATAGTTTCAGCAGGTGTCTACGGTGCGCACAGCAAGAAAAAAGGTCTTGGTGCATCGAGCCGCATATTCACATTCGGAGAATTTTTATTCAAGGAATCGGGCAACAGACTGAGGGCAGACGAAATTGCTGTAAAAGAGGGGTTCTTCCCCTTATGCGAGGATATAGTAAAGCTTGCAGCAGCGGTTTATTTTGCAGACCTTGCCTTCGCCGCAGTCGGTATGCACAACAAGGATACGGGAGTTTTAAGGCTTCTTTTAAACACTCTTTATGCTATGTGTTATAACGACGTTGACTCAGATACGGCTAAAACCGTCTATGAGTTCCGTTTAGCAGCAGAAGGTGGGTATCTTCCCCGTCTTGACGTATGTGCTTCCTGTGAGGCTGAGCCTTCAGAAGAAATATATTTTGATATTGAGCGAGGCGGAATACTCTGCAAAAACTGCAGACGGCCTGACAGTATAAGAATAAATCAGGCAGTACTTTCTGCAATAAAATATATCCTCTTTGCAGAGGATAAAAAGATTTTTGCGTTCAAAGCAGATGAAAAGGTTACAAGCCTTTTATCACAAATATCTGAGAGATATATAGGCGAGCATCTTGAACGAAGCTTTAAATCACTTGACTATTATAAAAAAATAAAACCCAAAAGTACTTAACTTTTGGGTTTCTTTCTTATTTAAGATAGTTCATAGGGTTTAGTGCCTCGCCATTATAGTGGATTTCAAAGTGGCAATGTGAGCCTGTCGAACGGCCCGTCGAGCCCATTTTTGCAATAATCTGTCCCTTTTTAACCGGCTCATTGAGATTTACCAAAATCTCAGAATTATGTGCGTAGTATGTTTCAAAGCCGTTTCCGTGGTCAATCTTTACAAGATTACCGAAAGAATTTTTGTACTCTGCACATATAACTACACCGTCATCAGAGGCATACACAGGCGTTCCCACCGATGCTGCAATGTCTATACCATAGTGCATTCTGCCCCATCTTCTGCCGTAGCTTGAAGTAAATCTGCCGCTTGCGGGCATTATAAAGCTGCCCGTTCCTATACCTGACGGCCTTTCCTTAGTTCCGACGGCTATTCTGGCAGGTGTTCCCTCGTCAATTAGTTCTTCTGCAACCGAGCTTCCTACATATTCACCGTTTACATAGCTGTTTACAGTCTGTACTTTTATTTTACCTGCTACACCCTTATCGGTTGTAACTCTTACTCCCTGATAAACATTTGCATCCTCGTATTCCACAGGCTCAGGAATATAATCCTTAAAGCTTTCCTCATAAAAATCACAGCATACTGTAATCAGTTTCTCCTCTATCAAATAATTAACTGCCGCATCTGTGTCTAATACGTCAACCTCAGGAACGAGCTGCTCTGTGAAGCCTACAAGCTCAACAACAGTTGCCGTGCTTGCATCCTGTCTGTAAAAATCAGTTACAAGTGCAATTACATTCTCCGCCGTTTCTGCGTCTGCAACAGCCACAGATTCCGCACCGTCAATGGTAATTCTGACTGCATCTACCATCTTGTCCGAAACGGCAGCAATTTCATCGTGCAGTGTGTTTTTGTCGATAAGCTTTTCACTTGATACTATTTTTGCTCTTAACTGAATGTCAGGCTCAATAGTATCTTCTTCTGTGTAAGCAGATGCAAGCTGATAATTAACTACCGCAAGCATTGAGCTTACCTCAAGCTCATTTTCTACTATTCCTATACTGTTTCCGTTTAGTAAAACCTCGTATCCGTTAGTCCAATACGCCATAACGTTCATTGGCAACATCGCTGCCA